>CBDUMS010000035.1:0-30678 GCA_965368405.1 uncultured Cyclobacteriaceae bacterium | reverse complement strand
AGACTTAAACTATGAAACGATTATTTGCTTTCTTGATGTTGATGGGGTCGTTGACCTTTGGATTATCTATGAGTGCTATGGCACAAGACGAGAATGAATCAGCAAGTGTAGAAGATGCAGACACTACTGCTGTTGTTGAAGAAGCACCAGTAGAAGAAGCTGCTCCAGTGGAAGAAGCGCCTGCCCAAACTTTGCAGGCACCTGAAACAACAGATACCTTCCACCAACAGGTTAAAACCAAATTCATCGAAGGTGGATGGCAGTTTATGGGAGCTGTATTGCTTTGTTTAATTATTGGCTTAGCAATTTCAATTGAGCGAATAATTACGCTTAATCTCTCTACAACGAATACAAACAAACTTCTGAAGAATGTAGAAGACGCCCTTGCTGCAGGTGGTGTTGATGCTGCTAAAGAAGTTACAAAGAACACACGTGGCCCTGTAGCTTCGATCTTTACCCAAGGATTAATGAGAATGGGTGAAGGAATCGATATGGTAGAGAAATCTATTATCGCCTACGGTTCAGTAGAAATGGGTCGCTTAGAAAAAGGACTTGTTTGGATCTCACTTTTCATTTCTCTTGCACCAATGCTTGGTTTCATGGGAACTGTAATTGGTATGATCGGTGCATTTGATGCAATTGAAGCAGCTGGCGATATTTCACCACAGATTGTTGCGAATGGTATTAAAGTGGCCCTTTTAACGACGGTAGCCGGACTTATTGTTGGGGTTATCTTACAGGTATTCTATAACTATCTTGTTTCTAAGATCGATGGTCTTGTAAACACTATGGAGGATGCTTCTATTTCTTTCGTGGATCTATTAGTATCTCACGAAGAATCTAAGTAATTATTTCACTTAACCTTTTTATAGGATGGAACAAGTAGTTGTAAATGTTGGAATTATAGTAGCATACGTTCTCGTTATTTTAGGAGTCGTTCTTGCTGTTGTCTTTCCATTGATAAATGCCATTAGTCAACCTAAATTGTTAGCGAAAGCCGGTATTGGCGTCGTAGCAGCAATTATTGTCTTTGGTATTGGATACGCACTCTCTGACTCAATGCTTTCAGCAAAGTTTATACAATATGGTGTAAACACAGAAGGCTTATCTCAGGGAATCGGCGGAGCTATTAAGATGGTTTATATCTTAATGGGCATTGCAGTAGCAGGAATAGCTTATACTGAATTTAGCAAAGCATTTAAGTAGATCATGGCAAGAAGTAAAAGAGGTGGAGCATCAATTAATTCGAGTTCGATGGCAGATATTGCCTTCTTGCTCTTGATATTTTTCTTGGTGACAACCACTATAGCTAACGATAAAGGGCTTACACTTCAGCTGCCACCTAACCCAGATGATATTGAACAGCAGGATATTAAAATTCCTGAAAGAAATATCTTTAAAATCCTGATTAACTCTTCGGATAAACTTTTGGTTGAAAATGAGCCAATGGAGAACCCAAGAGAAATTAGAGAAATGGTTAAAAAGTTTGTTTTGAATAATGGTGTTGATCCGGATCTTTCGGATAGCCCGAAGGATGCAATTGTATCAATCAAATCGAACCGTGGTACCAGCTATGAGAAGTTTATAGAAGTCTATAACGAAGTACAGGGTGCATATTATGATATGTATGCCGATCGCGCAGGAGTAACGAATACTAAGTGGCGAGAAATTGCCTCTAATACCAGTGATCCTGATAACAAAAGAGTTTATGATGAAGCACGGGCAGATTTTCCGATGCAGATATCTATTGCAGAACCAAATAAAGGAGCGAACTAATGGCAAAGTTTAAGAAAAAAACAAAAGCAGAGCCGGAAATTCCGACTTCGGCACTGCCCGATATTATATTCATGTTGCTGTTCTTCTTTATGGTAACGACTGTATTAAGAGAAACTACAATTAACGTTCAACAACGAATTCCTAAGGCTACAGAATTACGTAAGCTTCAGCGGAAGTCTTTGGTAAGCTACCTTTACATGGGTAAGCCTCGAAACATTGCAATGTTTGGTGATGCCCCCAAAGTTCAGGCTAACGACGTTTTTATTGAAGTTAACGATGTAATTCGTTGGGTTGAATCTGAAAAGAGTAAACTTGATGAAGCAGTAAAAGACCAAATCTCAATTTCATTTAAGGTTGATGAAGAGGTTAAAATGGGCTTGATTTCTGATGTCCAGATGGAACTTAGAAAAGCTAATGCCCGTAAATTAATGTATTCGGTCCCTCAAAGAGTGGATGAATAAGGTAATTTTTGTAACTTGAAAGGTCTTTCTTAATTGAAAGACCTTTTTTTATGCCATGGAATTAAACAATAAGAAAACTGTACGAGCTTGGTGTATGTTCGACTGGGCCAATTCAGTCTATTCCCTGGTTATTATATCTACCATCTTTCCGATCTATTATAATTCGGTCACTACCGTAAACGGCTCCGATGTAGTTAGCTTTTTTGGAATGGAGATTGTAAACTCGGTCTTGTTCTCTTACTCGCTTTCGTTTTCATTTTTAGTAATAGCAGCTATCTTGCCACTACTAACCGGTATCGCAGATGTTACAGGTAAGAAGAAGCTATTTATGCAGATCTTTACTTATATGGGCGGTCTTGCCTGCATGGGCTTATTTCTTTTTAACGGCTCTAATATCGAATATGGGATAATTCTATCTGTAATTGCCAGCCTGTCCTACTCAGGAAGCCTCGTCTTTTATAATTCGTTCTTGCCGGAAATTGTAAGCTTCGATCGCTATGATCGAGTAAGTGCTAAAGGGTTTTCGTATGGGTATGTAGGCAGTGTCTTCCTACTGGTTTTTAACCTTGCTATGATCCAAAAGCCAGAATGGTTCGGCGCAACCCAATTGTTTTCTACTAAATTTTCATTTCTTCTGGTAGGAATATGGTGGATAGGCTTTGCTCAATACTCTTTTTACTACCTACCCAAAAACCCATTCAATAAACAGAAGACTTCTCAATACTTGTTCAAAGGCTATCGTGAAATTCAAATGGTATTTAAAAGTTTGAAACACCTGCCTACGCTTAAGAAATACCTTTGGGCTTTCTTCTTTTACAATACCGGCGTGCAAACAGTAATGTATCTGGCAGCCCTGTTTGCTGATAAAGAACTTAAGATGGAAAGTGGTGAATTAATCATGACGATCTTAATAATTCAATTGGTTGCGGTGGCCGGCTCTTATGGTTTTGCGCGATTGTCGGATTGGCGGGGTAATCGATTTTCTTTGATTACCATGGTACTGATCTGGATAATGATTTGTGTTGCTGCTTATCTCACAACCAATAAGTACGAATTCTTCGCCCTGGCTGCGGTGGTTGGAATGGTTATGGGAGGAATTCAGGCATTATCGCGCGCTACCTATTCTAAGCTAATACCTTCCGATACAATTGATCATGCAAGCTATTTTAGCTTCTACGATGTTACCTATAATATCTCCATTGTAGTAGGGACTTTTTCCTATGGTTTCGTAGAACAGTTAACGGGCAGTATGCGGAACAGCGCCTTAACTTTAGGGCTGTTTTTTATCATAGGTCTTATTTTACTTTCTGTAATAAGAATTCCGCGTTCTGGTCAAGAGGCTCCTAAACTAGATAATTAGAAAACCCGGGTCTAGCTAAATTTCATGTGTTTTACAGAGTCACCAGAGTCCCTTAACTCTATAAGGGCATCAATACCTATGTCTAAATGAAGATCTACAAAGTTAGAGGTAACAGATTTATCACTTTCATCTGTTTTTACTCCATGGGGAATCATAGGATTATCACTTACTAATAATAAAGCACCGCGTGGAATTTCATTCTTAAAACCAACGACAAAGAGTGTGGCAGTTTCCATGTCGATACCCATGGCACGTGCTATTCTTAATTTTTTCTTGAAATCCTTATCATGTTCCCATACTCTGCGATTGGTTGTATAGACCACACCTGTCCAGTAATCTTTGCCTCTGGCTTTAATCACCGACGAAACGGCTCTTTGCAATCGAAACGATGGGAGGGCAGGAACATCCGGTGGTAGATAGTCATTACTGGTTCCGTCGCCGCGAATAGCCGCAATTGGTAGAATAAAGTCGCCTAATTCTGTTTTCTTTTTCAGCCCTCCGCACTTTCCAAGAAACAAGACAGCTTTAGGCTGGATAGCATAAAGTAAGTCCATGATCGTTGCCGCCATGGCACTACCCATACCAAAGTTGATAATGGTTATATTATTGGCTGTTGCCGAGGCCATCGTGTTCTCTTTGCCTAAAACCTCAACGTCGTATTTCTTGGCAAAATTTTCGACATAGTTCTGAAAGTTAGTAAGTAAAATGTACTCCCCAAATTGCTCCAAAGGTCTACCTGTATACCTTGGTAGCCAGTTTTCTACAATTTCAGTCTTTGTTTTCAGCGCTTTAGCCATATGTTTTATTGATTTATATTGGGTTTCGTATAAAAATACGAAACAACCCATGATATTTGTATCCATGCATAAACTAAGTCTTCCATCCTTCGATGTGCGCTTGCAAAAAGCTGAGGGCAAGACCTTAATTTATGATATCATTCGAAAGAAATATGTTGTACTTACACCCGAGGAATGGGTACGTCAACATTTTGTGCATTATTTAATTTCAGATTTGGGTTATCCCAAACCCCTGATTTCAGTTGAAACGGGTATGAAGTATCATGCCTTGGCGAAGCGGACAGACATTATAGTCTATAATAGAAAAGGTATGCCGTTTGTACTAGTCGAATGCAAATCAAGTACTATCAATCTTAATCAAAAGGTTATGGAACAGGCGCTAATGTATAACAGAACCATTAATGCTGAATACATAATACTTTCGAACGGACTGGAAAACAGCTGTATTAAGATTAAAACTGATCAGCAATCTGTTGAGTTTCTACCAAACCTGCCGAGATTCGAAGAAATTGTGGCATAAAAAAAGCCGATTCTGGTAACCAGAATCGACCTCTTATTACAAGAATACTTGGTTATATGTATTTTGAAACTGGAGTATAATTCAGATCAAATGCTTCAGCAACTGCTTCATAAACAACATCGCCTTTAACAACATTCAACCCTTTTAAAAGTTCCTCATTCTCTCGGCAAGCTTTCTCCCAGCCTTTGCTTGCTAATTGAAGTGCGTACGGTAGCGTAGCATTCGTTAAGGCCATGGTAGAAGTGTACGGTACTGCACCAGGCATATTGGCTACACAATAATGAATGATATCATCGATAATAAAGATAGGATCTTCGTGCGTAGTTGGTTTACAGGTTTCGATACATCCTCCTTGATCTACAGCAACATCCACCATGACTGTTCCTGGCTGCATAGTCTTCAGCATATCTCGAGTAATAAGACTTGGTGCTTTTGCACCAGGGATAAGTACGGCACCTACAATTAAGTCTGCCGATTGGATATACTCTCGAATATTATATTCATTAGACATTACCGTAGTAACATTCGCTGGCATAATATCATCAAGATGGCGCAAGCGATCCAGGTTAAGATCCATAATTACAACATCCGCGCCGAGGCCCGACGCCATTTTAGCTGCTTGTGTTCCTACAATTCCTCCGCCGATCACTAAAACCTTTGCTGGTTTAACACCAGGAACTCCTCCTAATAGGATTCCACGTCCTTTCATTGGTTTTTCAAGGTATTTGGCGCCTTCTTGGGTAGCCATTCTTCCAGCAACTTCCGACATAGGTACCAATAATGGTAGGCTATGATCATCCATTTCTACTGTTTCATAGGCCAGGCATACTGCCTTACGTTCGATCATGGCTTCGGTAAGTGGCCGATACGATGCGAAGTGAAAATAGGTGAACAGTAACTGATCCTCTTTTATAAGGTTATATTCTACCTCTATAGGTTCTTTAACCTTCATAATCATTTCTGCAATAGCATAAGTTTCTTCAATTGTGGGAAGAAGTTTTGCGCCTGCATCAAGATATTCATCATCAGAGAAGCCACTACCTATTCCGGCTGTTGATTGAACATAAACTTCATGTCCTCTTTTAACCAACTCTTTAGCACCGGCAGGTGTTAATGCAACCCGATTTTCATTGTTTTTAATCTCCTTGGGTACACCAATAATCATTGCTATAATATTTTAGTTTACAGTGCAAATATACTGTACATGGGGTGAAAAATAGCCTCTTTTACAGAGTACATTTTTGCTGTGCAGAATCGACTAAAAAGCGAGCTAACTATTTGATAAACAGGGCTTAGTGCTTTAATTATAAGGCGATTGATTTCGAGGTTGGCATTTACGCTACGAAAAAATAATCTTAGCCAGCATCGGTTCCCTCATTCGAGCGATCTTTTGCGAAAACATCCCAATTATTGTATTTTTGTCGCGCAACATCAGGAACATTTATATTCTTAGAAATGTTTCACTCAAAAGATTTTATGGTGACGAATCAGGCTATACTAGAAAATTTAACAAAAACTGAAAAAGAGGTTTTAAACGACTATTTTACTGCCGTTGCTAGTCGAGAGGCAAGTCTCATCGGTAGAAGAGAAGTCTTTATGGGTAAGGCTAAATTCGGAATCTTTGGTGATGGCAAAGAGTTGCCGCAAATAGCGATGGCGAAGGTTTTCCGTAATGGTGATTTTCGATCTGGATATTACCGTGACCAAACATTCATGTTGGCTATTGATGAGCTTACCATTGAACAGTATTTTGCTCAGCTATTTGCTCATACAAGCGTAGAGGAAGAGCCTGCTTCGGCGGGAAGAATGATGAACGGGCATTATGCAACCCGCATGCTGGACGAAAACGGCATGCTATTGCCGCCTACCGAAAACAAGAATGTAAGTGCAGATATATCCTGTACAGCCGGTCAAATGCCTAGATTGGTAGGATTGGCCTATGCTTCCAAACTGTTCAGAAATAATAAAGAACTTCATAAGTTCAAAGATTTATCTATAAAGGGTAATGAAATTGCCTTTGGTACTATTGGTAATGCATCTACCAGCGAAGGCATGTTTCTTGAAGCTATAAATGCTGCAGGGGTAATGCAGGTTCCTATGGTGATCTCGGTTTGGGATGATGATTATGGTATCTCGGTTCCTGCTGAATACCATACCACCAAACAAAGTATATCCAAAGCATTGGCTGGGTTTAAGAGAACCGCCAAGGAGAAAGGTTATGAGATTATTAGCGTAAATGGCTGGGATTACCCTGCCTTGGTAAAAGCTTATCGTGATGCTGAAAAACTGGCAAGAAAGGAGCATGTTCCAGTGCTTATTCATGTAAAAGAACTAACGCAACCACAGGGTCACTCTACATCAGGATCGCATGAGCGTTATAAATCCAAAGAACGATTAGAATGGGAGAAGGCCCATGATTGCAATTTGAAGTTTAGATCTTACATTATTGAGGAGGGCATCGCAACTGACGAGGAGCTCGTTTCACTCGAAAAAGAGGCTAAAAAATTCGCTCAGACTTCGAAGAATAATGCATGGAAGTCATTTGAGGCAGAAATGCAAAAGGCACAACATGGGGCTTTAAAGCATTTGGAAGCTTTGCTTGAAGTGCAATCTAATAATGAGCTTTTAGCTATAAAATCAGACCTCGAAAAAACGATTCACCCTCTGAAATTGGATGCCGTTAAAGCCGTTAAGATGGCTTTGCGAATGCATCGAAATACACCCTCAGATGCTCGAGATCATGCTAGGGCCTGGCTGAAAGATTTGAACAAGCAAGTAGTTGATGAGTATGATAGTCATCTCTACAGTGAATCGATTCATGCAGCAGATCTTGTAGATCGAATTGATCCTGTGTATTCACCCGAATCGAATGTTGTAGATGCGCGTGAAGTACTTCAGGCTTGCTTTGATAAAGCCCTGGAACGTGATCCTAAGGTTCTTGCCTTTGGTGAAGATCTGGGTAAAATAGGTGATGTAAACCAAGGTTTTGCTGGTTTACAGGAGAAGTATGGCGAGCTACGCGTAGGCGATAAGGGCATACGCGAAACAACAATTATTGGCGAAGGTATTGGGCTTGCATTACGGGGCTTAAGGCCGATTGCTGAGATTCAATATCTCGATTATCTCGTCTATGCTTTTGCAACATTAACTGACGACCTCGCTACCTTGCACTATAGAACCAAAGGTGGCCAAACGGCACCGGTTATAGTTCGTACCCGCGGACACCGCTTAGAAGGTGTTTGGCATTCTGGATCACCCATGGGAATGCTGATTAATTCATTGCGTGGCATGTATCTCTTGGTTCCCAGAAATATGACCAAGGCGGCTGCTTTTTACAATACCATGCTAAAGTCCGATGACTCAGCACTAATTATCGAATGTCTTAACGGATATCGGCTAAAGGAAAAACTTCCTGAAAATATAAGTGAGATAAGCGAACCTTTGGGCGTGCCAGAGGTAATTCGTGAAGGAGAAGATGTTACAGTGGTAACCTATGGCTCTATGTGCCGCATCGTGATGGACGCCGCATCGCAGCTAGAAACAGTGGGAATTTCTTGTGAAGTTATTGATGTACAAACCTTATTGCCTTTTGATAAGCATCATATGATTGTGGAATCGCTAAAGAAGACAAACCGTATTGTATTTGCCGATGAGGATGTTCCAGGAGGAGCAACAGCTTATATGATGCAGAAAGTAATGGAAGAGCAGGAGGGTTATTTACAATTAGATTCACTACCAATTACCATTGCAGCGAAAGAACATCGACCTGCTTACGGATCGGATGGCGATTATTTCTCTAAGCCCAATGCCGAAGACGTATTTGATAAAATCTATAAGTTGATGCAAGAGGTTGATCCAAACTTATTTCCAGATATATACTAAAGCAAAGGAGGTTAGCCGCCAACAGTAATGTCGCGGAGGACGAAATCCGGTGTTTGGATTACGTTGCTCTTATTTAGAGCTCTATCGTATATAAAAACTTCGAGCATTACCGTATCAAGCCTGAAAATAAACTCAAACCCTACGGACTCCATTTTGTATTTTAGCTTACCTTCTAAAGGGCGATCTCGGTTTATATTATTAAGCAACGGAAATCTACCATCAAAACTTTCGCCGCAAATTGGGTCAAAGGCGGTCTGAAAATCAAATTCGGTATACTGACCATCCTTTTTTACAAAGAATTTAACCTTTATGTTATGATGAAACTCGTTTCGCTCAATATAGAAGGTATCATTTTCATTAATCAGATAATCAGTGCAGTAGTACGGAAACTCGTAGGGAGGTAAAGACTCAAAACCCGGTGTGCCTCTATCCGATAATGTCACGAAAGATCCATCATCCTTTATAAAGTACCACAGATCATTATAGGGTTCTCTCGTATCGGTTCCTTCGCTTCTTAAGCCGAGGTCCCCGTCTCCATCTTTAAAGTTTATAGTCAGAATTAAGCTGTCGGGCTCCAGTTCTTCAGTACCCTTACTGAATACAATATTATTAAATGATATCTCAGGCTCATTCGCAAACTCGGGTGCTTTATAACACGATGTTGCGGCCAAACCTAATAGCGCAACTAGTGCAATATTGCTTAATATCTTTACAGTACTGGTCATCTATTGTTTGCTATCTTTGTAAGGCCTTAATTTCTATATTTAAACGCAATTAATGTACCAAAAGTTCGTAATCCGTGTCACACAAAATTAGTGATTCCAACTTTGATATCCATGCACTTGAATTATTCAGGTACCAGGCCGAACATAATCAAGTCTATAAGGCCTATCTTAAAGAACTAAAAATAAGGCCTGCAAGCATCCAATTATTAGCAAATATTCCTTTCCTGCCCATTGAGTTTTTCAAAATGCAACAGGTGAAAACAGGGGAGTGGCAGGAGGAGACCATTTTCGAAAGTAGTGGTACAACCCAATCGACAACCAGTAAGCACTATATTTATAATTTAGAGGCCTATCATACCAATGCGCGTCATCTTTTTGAGGATTGCTTTGGCCCTGTGCAGGACAAAACTATTATTGGTTTGTTGCCTTCTTATTTGGAACGTGGAAATTCCTCATTAGTGAGTATGGTTAACAGTTTTATTGAGATCTCAGAATCCCCGCTATCTGGTTTTTATCTTAATAATATAAATGAGTTGATGAAAGTCCTCAATAAGACTACCTCAGAGGACAATATTATTTTATTTGGGGTGAGCTTTGCACTCCTTGACCTTGCTCTAAAGTACGATCAGGATCTTTCTCATATCAAGATCATCGAAACAGGTGGCATGAAAGGGAGAAGGCCTGAGATTGTTAAGGCGGAGCTGTATGCTATAATCAATGATAAGCTTAATAGGCCAGAAATTTATTCGGAGTATGGAATGACCGAATTATTGTCTCAGGCCTACGGTCTTAATGGTATTTTTAAAATGTCGGAAAAGATGAAAGTAATGATTCGGGACGTTAATGATCCGTTTTCCTTCTTAGCATCTGGAAAGACTGGTGGGATTAATGTAATTGATTTAGCGAACGAGCATAGCTGTGCATTTATAGAAACAAAGGATCTAGGACGAATCAACACCGATGGTAGCTTTGAAGTTCTCGGTAGGTTCGATAACTCCGATATCCGTGGCTGTAATCTTATGGTGAGCTAGCAGAATTAACCCATTCCACCAAAAGAGGTTACATTTTTAGCCGTGATTGGGTCGTCGCCCAATATTACTAGTCTTTCAACCACATTCCGTAGTTCACGAATATTTCCAGTCCATGGCAGTTTTTGCAATTCCTTTAAAGCATTTGAATCAATGCTCTTAGGTTTACTGCCGTATTCATCTCCTATTAAATTTAGGAAGTGATCGACGAGCACAGGAATATCTTCTTTTCTTTCTGCCAAAGAGGGCACCTTAATCAGGATAACAGCGATACGGTGAAATAGATCTTCTCTAAAATTACCCAGCTCAATTTCTTTCTTTAGGTCCTTATTGGTTGCTGCCAAAACGCGAACATCCACTTTAATGTCTTTATCTCCACCTACACGGGTGATTTTGCCTTCTTGCAGAGCTCTCAAAACTTTGGCTTGAGCCGATGCGCTCATGTCACCAATTTCATCGAGAAATAGGGTGCCGCCATTAGCCTGTTCAAACTTGCCAATACGTTGTTTTACAGCGGAGGTGAAGGATCCTTTTTCATGTCCGAAAAGCTCACTCTCGATAAGCTCCGAGGGTATTGCGGCACAGTTTACTTCTACAAATTGACCCTTCGATCGATTGCTTTGCTCATGTACCCAACGCGCAACCAATTCCTTACCCGAACCATTGGCTCCGGTTATCATTACGCGAGCGTCGGTAGGGGCTACCTTAGCGATTGTAGTTTTAACATCTTCGATAATTTCAGATTCTCCGATGATATCATATTTTTTCGAGACCTTTTTTCGAAGAACTTTGGTTTCACTAACCAACGATTTTTTGTCAATAGCATTTCTAATAGCTAATAAGACGCGATTCAGGTCGGGTGGTTTCTCAATAAAATCAAAGGCGCCTTTTCGTGTTGCTTCTAACGCCGTCTCGATGGTGCCGTGAGCTGATATCATGATAAATTGAGTGTCGATACCTTCCTTTATTACTTTATCTAACAATTCAAGCCCATCCATTTTGGGCATTTTAACATCGCTTAAAACTACGTCAAAGGCCTCTTTCTGCAACAGATCGAGGGCTTCCTGGCCATTAGAGGCGTCGGATACCTGATATTTTTCATCTTCAAGAATCTCACGCAAAACATAACGAATGCTTTGCTCATCATCGACTATTAAGACTTTTGCCACTTTACTATTCTGGGTTATTTTAAAAGAGCTTAAAGATAGATAAAAATGCAGACCTATAAGCCGGGTTCTGTTCCCGCCGCTTGGCGGGCCCTTATCATTTATCTAGCCCCGACGTTGCCGTCGGGATCAATCAGCCTACCCATTCCGTCATCTCAACCGAAGTCGAAATCATAAGCGAGCAGCTTATGGTTAAAAACGAACGAAACCTATTTGGCTTTTCAACACGCAAGGTTTACCATGCCACCAACGTCACCGTTAGCGCGGTGGGCTCTTACCCCACCATTTCACCCTTTCCCTGACGAAGACAAGCTTGTTAGGGTGGTATATTTTCTGTTGCACTATCTGTCAGTGAAGAAGAGCAAGCTCACTTCACCGCCTTCCCGTTAGGAAGTGCGTTGCTCTACGTTGCCCGGACTTTCCTCCCCTACGAAGCAAGCTTGTAGGGGCGATAAGGCGGTCTGCGCTGCAAAAATACAGAAATATGTATGAATTATAACCCTAATAAATATCCTGCCCAGTTATGGCTTTCTCATGCTCATCGGCAAAATAGGCCATTTCTTTAATGATGACTGTCGCCAGATCGGGGTTCATTTTTGGGTCGAGGTAACAAACTACCTGTAGGAAACCTTCTTTAATAGCCAGTTTTGCAAAAGTCAACTTCTTTTCTAGCTTAAATAGCTTATCTGGAGTCTGAGATTCTTCACAAATTTTAGTGCTGGCTTCTATGTAGGGGATATCGTCTTTAATGACGTTTTGAGCAAGGACAGATTGATATCTTTTAGAAGGAACAGGAATGATAACAAAAGATTTATTATCATCATACGCGGTATGTGTACCTTGTGTATTGTCAGAGACTTCTTTAATTAATTGTGAGAGATTCATAATGGTCTATTTTGACCATGAAGTTACAATTTTTTTGCTTAATTAATTAGGAATTAGGGGATCCGTTTCTTCTGGTTTCAAGGCATTGGAGCTGCTTTCGGTATTTTTAGTTCCCTTATTGCTTTTCTTGTCTTTACGCTTAAACAAATCGCCGAAGTTATCGAAGCTCGTGGTATAAATAAGACTAAATCCTGCAGAGATTAATGCCTGGCTGGCACTACCCGTTGCCGAGTTCAATTGGTTATAGTTAGTCTTATTAAATAGCTTAACCCGAAGTTTACCGTCGCTACTAAGTAAATACTCCAGGGTCCAATCTCCCGCTATACTTTGGAGATCCGCATCATTATCCGGATTAGTAAACCCGCCATCTCGGGTCACAATTAGCTTACCATCAAGAAATTCGTACGATATGCGGAGCTGGAAGGTCTTTAAGGCATCTTCATCTAATTTACTCAAGTCAACTTCCATATCTATAGAAAGGTTATCATCTACCTGACTAACCCAGTAACTAAGTTGGTTCGAGACAAATTCAGAAACACTGGACCCGATAGAACCGGAAGAGGAGAATGAATTCGGCGACGAAAATTTACGCAGGATGAGCAAACTGAAAACCTGCCTGTTTAACTCTTGTTGATCCACGGCAATGGTATTAAGGAAACCCTTGACCTGAGTATCGAGATCGACATTCGATTTAGGATATTCATCGATTAGAATATCAAATGCAATATCTGGGGTTAGGAGGGGGCCGTCTAAGCTAAGGAGTACTTCTGTGGGGTAATTCCTTTTAATGTCGGGCATCGATTGATAAACGGTGTCTACAAGAGGCGCTAGTGATGTAACTACCTTGTAAGAGGCATCGATGTCCATTATCCCTGCATAAGGATCGCCGCTCCAAGTAATCTTACTTTTTGGTTTAATTTCAAACTCCTTATTAACAATATTATACATCGTGAAATTATAACCGCCAGAAGCAAATTCATACGTACCGAGCAAGCTAAACTCTCCTTTTGTGTCAATTTTCATACTTAGGTTACCGGAACCCCTTCCTCGAATAATATCGCCACTGGTAATATCAAAAATAATTTCAGAGTACGCATCTTCTGTAATATCTAAATCAAACTCCAGATTCAAACCGGTTACTTTAACTTCATTTTCTTGGTTTATGTTAACAGTATTGAGGGTGTCGCTGAAGTCAACGAAGGAAATATAATCTTCGAACTCCGAAGAACTCGTGCCGCCTATGGGGATAAAAAAGCGAGTGCCCCGTTCTGTGGTGGCTTTAGCTTGGATTGTTATATCTTCGATTGGCCCCTGAAAAGCCAGTGTTCCGCTGGCTATCCCGGTCCCATAAAAAAGCTCGTTTTGCTTTGCGTTGGTATTAAGAACTAGAAAATCGCGCATTGTCCCTTTCAGGTCAATTTTGAAATTCTTGAAACCTTGATGGGTAAACCTTCCTTCTAGTGTTCCAACACTATTGTTTTTATCTCGGATAATTACATTATCTAAGGATATGGAAGTGCTGTCTAACCCCCAGGTGCCCGTAACATCATAATAAGTATTCAAGTAATTCACCTTAAATCCCGCACGGTTAATGGTTCCCGTTCCTGCTAAAACGGGCGAACTTAATGGTCCTTGAATTTTGATTTTTCCGTTGAGATTACCTTTCAGGTTACTAAAGATGGTTTCTACAAAAGGTTCAACCATATTGATACGAGCATTCATAAAGGATGCACTCATATCTAAGGCATTCTCCTTTTCGAATGGATCAAACGTACCATTCACAAGTATTATTGGGTTGCCCGATCGGCTTACTACAAACTGAACCTCAAAGAGTTTATTGTCATTACTCCAGTCGTTCGAACTATAGATATCACCAATTAAAAACTGATTCAAGTATAATTGGTTGATATAAAAGTTACTCACAATCGTTGGGGTATCGAAAATATTTGAAATCGCAAATTCCCCACTTAATCTGCCGTACAACTTTTTAGGTAGTAGGGGGTTGAGCATACTAATGCTCAAGTTATTCGCTGTAATTCCAAGTTTGTCGTCAGGGTTTTCGCTTATAATACCTCGTATGGTGATCATCTGATCTTTGCTGCCAATATTCAAGTTCTCGATTTTGGCGGTGGTCCTATTGATCGTAATAAGGTTATTATCCTGGATGGTCCAGTCTTCGTTGAGTAGCGTTAATTGGGACCTATTGAAGTGAATTTCTGTTGAGTCGTTATAAAAGGTTACTGTTCCGTATAAATCATTTACATTCTCAAGTAACGGCTGTGTATTGTACCAGTTGAAATCAATGTTCTTATCAGCCCATACTGCGCTCACCAATAAATCTCTACTAATACTGCCGTTGCCCAATTCTTGATTTGCAGATTGAATATCCGCAGAGGCCAAAAACTTACGCTCTCCGGCAATTTTGGAAGCATCCAGATTAAAAATATTAGCTTCAAAGCTATGTTCCATAAAGGTAATGCTATCATTTTCGAAATAGATTGCCACAGCATTGGTTAAACCACTTCTAAAACTGGCATCTACTTTACTATAGCTATGTAATCGGAGCTCTGGAACAAAGAGTTTTATGAAATTATCTATATTACCAAACTCTCCTTCAAGGTTAATGGTATAGGGCTTCGCATTAAAATTCGTGTCATTTTCTTGGTAGAACTCCTCCAGAGAGTCTGCATTATTGAGCAGATTATATTTAAATTCTGTCGTTAATTGGCGCAGATCCTCGTAAACCTTATTATAAGTAAAATCACCCCAAACGCGAACATTTGCCTTTTCTGTAATCAATTCTAATTCTCGCTCTTTGTCCTCGACCTTCGAGTTAAAAGTCAGGTCCTGGATCGTTAGGTCATGCTCTGAGTTCTGAGCATGAAGATCAGAGAGGTGAACAAAGCCTGTTAGACTATCCATGCTAAAACCATAAATATTGGCCTCTATCTTGGTCTGTAACAAAATCATATTCGAAAGCAGGTTAAGTTCCTCCGGATTGGCATATTCCAACACCCCATTCACCACCACATGCTGCGAACCGTCCCTGAGATCGATTTCGTTAACTGTTTGTAATTGCAAGTTTGGATCTTCTACGATTAATCTACCTGAAAAGTATTCTTTCTGAAAAGCACCATCGATGGTGATCCCGGTATATTGATAATTATTAAGATCTATAGCACTAACCTTTCCATCAAATTTTAAATCAGCATCGGATGGAGTAAAACCCTTACCGTCGATAGAACCTTCTAAGCTAATTAAGCCCAAACTCTTATTATCTGTGTATCCCGCCAGGTTAAAATCGCTGAGCTTTAACTTCCCTGAATACTTTGAATTTCGAGAGGGATCGCCAATTTTTAAGTTAATATCCGAAATAATGGTTCCTAAATTAGTATTGAATTCGCCATAGGCCACAAAGTCTTCGATGTAACCGGTAAAGGCTCCATTCATTCTAACTTTTTCGAAGCGATTATATTTGACAAAGGCCTCTGAAGGGATATACTGAGCCAAATCATTCTTGGCCAAAACTGAGTTCTTAAAACTCAAATCCATGAAGGTTTCATCGATATTGGGTATGCCAGAAATATAGGTGGATCCTCTTAAAATAGACCCCTGACCAAATTCCAGATCAAGGTTTCTTATTCTAAAATCTGAAATCTCTCCTCGAAAGTTTCCGCTCAAGGCATATTGGTCGGTTATTTTATCGAAGTAGGAGGAAAAAAGGCTAAGATCTTTTGTGATTACTGTGGTTTCCGCAATTTCGGCATCGATTTTTACATTGTTTATAAAATCGCTTAGCGATGCATAGCCGTCGTAGGCAAAGGTCATGTTACCGCCTATAATGCTTTGGTTTAATGAGGCATTTAAGCCCTCAAAGCGCATTTGTTTTGGCGATATATAATAAGCCGTTTTGAATTTCGATATCTGCGTTCCAGTTTTACCTTCCGTAGCAATTAGTCGATTAACGGCAACCTTAAAACTGTCGCCTTTAACTTGCAGAGCTCTAAGATTAGCATCAATAGCGAGTAACTCAAAATTTTTAGGGTTGAAACGTTTAGGTCCTAGCGAATCGGCACCGAGCGAATAATAGAAATTGCCATTGCGAATATCTAGTTGATCAACGTAGAGGCCAAATGCCTTTTTTGTGGAGTCTGGTTCATTTAAGGCTCTAAACCGGTTAATTAGAACGGATATATTTAGGGTGTCGTTTTGGTGTTTCTGAAGTCTTAAATCGAGCCCTTTTAGACCTACATAATCTAGTTTTATGTCATCTTTAAATAGAGCGGCAAGGTTATAATTTATTTCGAGGTCTGTTAAATATAATAGCTCCGAACTATCCTCGTCCACGATTCGCAGTCCTTTTACGGTCGCTCGGTCAATCCATTTTATAGCAACCTTATCAACGCTAATCTCAAATTTAGTTTTAGCCGAAAGATTTTTAGATAGGCTTTGTGCCAGTTTTGTTTGAATGACAGGGATATACAGCAGGACGATAAGGGCAATAATATTGAGGAGAAGAATACCAATTATCCACCCGGAAACCCTAACCAACGTATATTTTTTCTTCTTCAGCAAAATCTTCGATGAATCGTATTATTAACCCGCAGTTTCACTACATTTTAACGATTTTTGCTAAATTATTTAATATAAGACCAAATAAACTTAATGCGTACTACAATTTTAGCCATAGAGTCTTCATGTGACGAAACTTCTGCTGCTGTTATACAGAACGCTAAAGTGCTGAGCAATGTTATTGCGACGCAAGATATCCATAAAAAGTTTGGCGGTGTAGTACCGGAGCTTGCTTCACGAGCTCACCAGCAAAGTATCATCCCGGTGGTCGATCAGGCATTGAAAGAGGCTGGAGTCGACAAAAAAGAATTATCGGCGATTGCCTTTACCCGAGGACCGGGGTTGCTTGGTGCACTCATTGTAGGAACTGCATTTGCAAAGTCATTGGCATTAGGACTCGACATCCCCCTGATTGAGGTAAATCATATGCAAGCACATATTCTTGCCCATTTTATTGATGACCCAAAGCCAACCTTTCCATTTTTATGCCTTACGGTTAGTGGTGGACATACCCAAGTTGTGTTGGTGGAAGACCCTTTAAAAATGAAGATTATAGGAGAGACACGAGATGATGCAGCGGGCGAAGCATTCGATAAATCAGCGAAGTTATTAGGGCTTGAATATCCTGGTGGACCGATGATCGATCAATTAGCTAAAGAAGGTAACCCCGATAAATTTAGCTTTTCAAAGACCCGTATTCCTGACTACGATTATTCATTTAGTGGGCTAAAAACCTCCATATTATATTTTTTAAGAAAGGAGCTTGCCAAGGATGAGGGTTTCATAGATGCGAATCGGGCCGACCTGGCTGCTAGTATTCAAAAGGCCATCGTTGAAATGTTGATGGAGAAACTTACTTTGGCAGCGAATGATACTGGAATTAAGGATATTGCCATTGCTGGTGGGGTCTCAGCGAATTCAGGGCTAAGGACTGCTATTACCGAGGCTGCCGTAATGTATGGATGGAATACCTATGTGCCCTCTTTTGAATATTGTACGGATAACGCTGCTATGATTGCAATTGCCGCCCTCTATAAATATCAGCGAAAAGATTTTACTTCTTTAGATGTAAAACCTTTGGCCAGGATGCCGTTATCTTAGTAGATCGATGATAGAGCGTTGTAAAGTAGGCGATACTAAAGTTTTCAAAAAGGAAGTTCTAGCAAACGATTTGGCAAAGTTCTCTTCTGGAGAAGTGCATCCCTTTTACTCAACATTTGCTATAGGTAGGGATATGGAATATGCTTCGCGACTTTTTGTTCTCGAAATAATAGAAGACGACGAGGAGGGGATAGGAACATCATTACAAATCGATCATCTATCGCCGGCAGTAGAGGGTGAAGTCATTGAAGTTGTCGCCACGGTAAAATCATTTGTTGGGCATGAGCTCCTCTGCGATATCCAGGTTAAGGCTGGCCACAGATTAATTGCTACAGGAATTACTGGTCAAAAGATATTAAAAAGAACTAAAATTGCGGCCCTGTTAGAGGAAATTGAGAAGAATGGCGGATAAGAAAAAAAGGTTTACAAACGATGTTCATATACGCAATAAAAGAGCGTCTTATGAGTATGAATTTCTAGATAAGTATGTGGCCGGTCTGGTTCTTAAGGGTACGGAAATCAAATCGATAAGGGAAGGGAAAGCTAATTTGCAAGACGGCTACTGTGTTTTTCAGCAAGGGGAATTGTACGCAAAAAACATTCATATAAGTATCTACAAACAAGGCTCTCATTTCAATCACGAACCAACGCGGGAAAGAAAGCTCCTTCTAAATAAAAAAGAATTGAGTCGTTTGAAAAAGCGATCGGAAGAAAAAGGATTATCAATTATTCCTACAAAACTTTTTACAAATGCGAGAGGATTTGCTAAATTGGAAATTGCTTTGGCAAAAGGTAAAAAGTTGCATGATAAGAGGCAATCCATTAAGGAGAAAGACATGAAACACGAACTTAAACATTTAGATTAGTAGAATGCCCGCATTAGACGAGAAAGGCGTATGCAGATTAAGTGTTATTCCTGTTCGGGTTTCGCCACAAGATTCAGCAGAAATGGTTACCCAGCTACTTTTTGGAGACCATTACAGCGTTGTAGAAGATAGTAATCGAGGGAAATGGGTGAGGATCAAGGTCTATTATGATGGCTATGAGGGTTGGATTGATTCTAAGCAACATTATCCTATAACCGATGCCTATTTCGATCAAATCAATAGCGGTGATTATAAGGTTTGTCTCGATCGGAGTACAACAGTGCTGTTTAAGAAAAGAACCTTACCGATTCTAATGGGTAGTGTCTTGCCTATTGCATCTGTAGAATTATTTAAAGTTGAAGAGCAGTTCGCTTTCAATGGAGAATCTAAGAACCTCGGTGAGGTCTGGGGGTTCGAGAGACTTAAACAAGTTGCTTTTCAGTATTTAAATGCACCTTACCTATGGGGTGGAAAATCTCCTTTTGGAATTGATTGCTCAGGATTTACTCAGATGGTTTATAAGATATGTGGTTATAGGCTGGAAAGGGACTCACCAATGCAATCGAATCAGGGAAGAAAAGTAGATAATTTAGAGAAGTCTGAACCCGGAGACCTCTGCTTTTTTGGAACAAAGACCAAGATAAATCATGTTGGTATTATTCTCGAGAATAATCGGATAATCCATGCATCGGGCTATGTGCGTATCGATGAGCTTACCGAAGAAGGTATAATTAACTCAGATTCTGGAGAAAAGACACATAATCTTAATTCTATTCGGAGAATATTAAAGGAATGATCTTTCGTTTTACGGCTAGATAACGTATTTTTTGAGATTAATTCAAGAATAAATGCGTGCCTTAGTATTAAATGCAGATTATCGTCCTATTTCTGTTTGTTCAGTTAAAAGAGCCTTCATTCTTGTTTTTATGCGCAAAGTGGAGATGGTAAGCTCATTTAATGGATCGAAATTTCATACTGTTGACCAAGAATTTAATATTCCAGCCGTCGTTAGACTTCACAACTACATTAGTGTGCCTTATCGCGGTGTAGAATTAACACGGACTAATATTTTTAAGCGTGATTACAGTCAATGTCAGTATTGCGGTAGTGGGAAAGATTTATCAATAGATCATGTGATCCCTCGTTCGAAAGGAGGAGGGTCTAGTTGGAAAAATCTGGTTACGGCGTGTAAGCCATGTAATTCCAAAAAAGGCGATTTTACTCCAGAAGAGGCGCAAATGCCCCTTAGCACAAAGCCATTCAAGCCTTCTTATCTTATGTTTTTGCGAGACTTTAGTGGGTTTCAATATCAGGAATGGAAACCCTATCTGGCCACAGGATAATTAAAACTTCATGGTAAATACGGTGCGTTTGTCTATCTCAGAATCTGCGGTAAGGGTACCATTATGAAGCTGCATTATCTGCCTAGAAAGGGCAAGGCCAATGCCAGAGCCTGTCTTTTTAGTAGTATAAAAAGGAATAAAAATTTGATCTAGCGCCTCGGGGATAATTCCCTTACCATTATCTACTACTTCGATAAAGACTTTCTGTTTTTTGTCAATGCCAGCTGTTATTTGAACAATACCCTTTGGCATAGATTCTACTGCTTCAATTGCATTTTTAATCAGGTTAATAAGTACCTGTTGGATTTGCTCTTCATCAACATTAATTTTTAAGTTTTTCGGTCTAACGCTAAAACTAAAATCAGTCTTCGTTTTACGAATGTCAATTTTCATCAGGCCATTGATTTCCTCTAATAGTTCACAGATAAGAACATCTTTTTTCTTTGGGATAGGAATACTGGTGTACTCGCGATAGGCATCAATGAAATGAATAAGGGCCTGGCTTCGGCTGGCGATCGTTTTAAGCCCTTCATGGATGTCATCTATTCCATCCTCAGAGATTATAAAATGATCGTCTTTCTGAACAAGCTCTTCAGTGAGGATGTCATTAAGTGTAGAAGTTAGCGATGCAATAGGTGTCATGGAGTTCATGATTTCATGCCGTAAAACCTTCGTAAGATTTTGCCATGATTCTATTTCTTTCTGCTGCAATTCTGTTTGGATATTTTGGAAAGCAATTAGCTTTATTTTCTGCCCTCGTAAGATCAATTCGGTAGCATGAATAGCTAACTGGATCCGATTATCGATGCGATAGAGACCTCTTTCGCCTGTTTCAATATTCTTAAACATATTAAAAAGACCAATATCGTATTGCTCTAATTCCCTAAGGTTTTTAATCTGAGGTCGCTGCAAAAGGTTTTTAGCCACATGATTAATAAGCTCGATATTATCTTCTTCATCAAAGGAAAGAATCCCCGTATTAACATGTTGAACAACAGTGTTCAGGTACTGCCAGTGCTCTTCTTTCTCCGATCGAGCCTTTCTAAATGCATCGAGTACATTATTAAAGGCACTATTGAGTTCTCGGAAACTCGCTCCGAGATAATTATCATTTGTAAAACCCGCAGCGAAGTCAGAATACTTTACTGACTCTAGAAAACGTGTAATTTTTCGGTTAGTGGAGGTAGTGAACTTAAAGAGTTCTATTACCGAACCAATGGCCACCAAAGAGAGGATAATAGCGCTAAGCGTCTGGTTGCTCACGAAGAGCAAATAAACCGATCCTGAAATTAAACTGGTTAGAATAATTAATCGGATTAAGACTTTGGTCCTAAAATCTTTAAATGCCATATTTTTCGAGCCTGCGGTAAAGTGATGAACGAGTTAATCCTAGTTCGTTAGCGGCCTGGGTTATATTGCCATTATATTTTTTGAGCACTTTACGGATAAGAATTTTTTCTACTTCATCGAGGTTATATTGTTCGATGGTTACATTGTCCTGGTCAGCGTCGCCATAAGCAATATTAAAGTTGAAGTCTTCGGGTTGTAAAACTGAAGAATTACTCATGATTACCGCTCGTTCTACGGCATGTTGAAGTTCACGTATGTTCCCGGGCCAGCTGTACATGGACATTCGAGTAATTGTAGCGTCACTTAGTTTGTGCACCGATTTTTTGTATTTGGCACAATATACCTTTAGAAAATGGTTGGCGAGTAGAGGAATGTCTTCGCCGCGATCGCGCAGCGGTGGGAGGTCGATTTCAATTGTATTAATCCTGTATACTAGATCCTGACGGAATGTATTCTTCATAACCATATCGTAAATCGGCATGTTCGTTGCACAGACAAGCCGAACGTCAATGTCAATTGGTTTATTCGATCCAACACGTACAATTTTTCTGCTCTGCAGGGTAGATAATAATTTCGCCTGAAGAGGGGTGGAGAGGTTCCCGATCTCATCTAAAAATATAGTACCTCCATTGGCGGCTTCAAACCTGCCAATTCTGTCTTCTTTGGCATCGGTAAACGCCCCCTTCATGTGCCCAAATAATTCGCTTTCAAATAGCGTCTCGGTAATCGAGCCAAGGTCTACATTAATAAAGGGTTGATTCCTCCTTTCCGATTGTGCGTGAATAGCGCGCGCCGCAAGTTCTTTACCTGTGCCATTATCGCCCAAAATAAGTACGTTGGCATCGGTTTCGGCTACCCTTTTAATCGTTTTATAGACCTCCTGCATTGCCTTGCTCTCTCCGATAAGATCATGAAACTGATTATTCAGTTCTGCGCTTATTACCTTCTGCCTATCCTTTAATTCGACAATTTCCTGACGTGATTGGCTTAGTTGCATGGCGGAGGAGATCGTAGCCAGAAGTTTTTCGTTTTCCCAGGGTTTAAGAACGAAATCTGTTGCCCCAGACTTTATAGCCTGTACCGCCGTCTGCTCATCGCCATAGGCTGTAATGAGCACAACAACGGCCGAAGGTGAGATTTCTAGAATCTTGTCTAACCAATAAAAACCCTCTTTACCACTGCTCACATCTTTGGTGAAATTCATATCCAATAGAATCACATCGTAATTTTCATTATGGATGAGATCAGGGATGCTTTCAGGATTTTTTTCAACATCTATCTGCGCGAAGTGTCGCTTCAAAAAAATTCGTGCAGCCGATAGTAAATCTTCATTGTCATCGACAATTAAGAGCCTGCCTGTTTTATTTGATGTAGCCATTTGAAAATGTTTATTCGTTATCTGCTATGCAACTATGATACCTTATTTAGCTATCAATCAATGATTATTAGAAAAAAGGGGCTGATGCAACCTTTTTGTAGTTTTAATGCTCTATTTAATAGTTTGCTACAGTTGTATCAACATGAACATTAAACAAATATACGTTCGCTGACGGACACCCCCGTCCATGAATGAACGAAATTAAAACGAAAAAGATGCCATTGAGTGGAATGGGGCATATTAAATTGTTTGGCATAGTGTTGGTAATTAGGTTTTGCGTTGATACAGATTGTAATTCTAAGGTTGAATGGATAAAAAGATAAAAAAGAAGAAGTGGACAGTTAAGCGAATCTCTATGATTGTTGGAGGAGCAGCGATTTTATCGCTTATCGTTTACCAACTTGCTTTTAGTGATCGTCGCTCGAAGCTGAACGTAGATCCCGATAAGATGACCTTTGCTACAGTTAGCGTTGGAGAATTCACAGAGTTCATTCCACAAACTGGTACTGTTCAA
Organism: uncultured Cyclobacteriaceae bacterium; assembly: GCA_965368405.1. Taxonomy (GTDB): domain Bacteria; phylum Bacteroidota; class Bacteroidia; order Cytophagales; family Cyclobacteriaceae; genus S012-113. The sequence goes on along the minus strand of CBDUMS010000035.1, from coordinate 6,954 downwards.
CCAGAGGTAACCCGTTACCTCGATGCGATTGAAGGAGGAAACATCAAGAGAATCGTAGCTGAAAGCGGTGCAATACTTAAGAAAGGAGATATTATTCTTGAGCTGGCTAATTTGAATAGAGAGCTAAGTGTAATGGGACAAGAAGCGTCTCTGAATGAAAGTATTAACCGGGTTCGACAGACACGCTTACAGTTGAGCCAGAACGACCTTCAGCAGCAACAGCAATTAGCCCAAATAGAGAATGAGATTGCAAAACTCAAACCCGAGTATGAACGACAAAAGTATCTCTATGAAAAAAAGCTTATTGCTGAAAAAATGTATTTGGATACAAAAGAAGATTATAACTACCAGTTAAAACGTAGAGAAATCACCTACGCTTCCTACCGCGTTGATTCCTTATCGCGAATTAATCAGCTTAGAGAGTTAGATGCCTCAGAGCGCCGTATGATGGCGAGCTTAAGCGGCGTAGGTAAAATATTAGACAACTTAATATTGCGGGCTCCCATTGATGGGCAACTTTCTACCCCGCAGCTCGAAATAGGACAGAGTGTAACAGCAGGACAACGCCTTGGTCAGGTGGATGTCGTAGGGGCATACAAAGTACGTTGCCCAATTGATGAATTATACTTGCCAAGAATTTCTACTGGGTTAGGTGCCACGTTTAAGTTCGATAACAGGATGTATAATCTCGAAATCAAATATATCTACCCAACTATTACCAATGGAAGGTTTGAGGTTGATATGAACTTTATTGGAGATGAACCGGAAGGTATCCGTAGGGGACAGTCGGTGCGCCTAAGGATTGCACTTGGCAATTCTTCTGAACAAGTTCTGCTCCCCAAAGGAGGTTTTTACAAAGATACCGGTGGAAATTGGGTGTTTGTGGTACTTCCAGGGGAAAACAAAGCAGTTAAGAGAAGAATAAAATTGGGCCGACAGAATACCGAAAACTTTGAAGTACTAAGCGGCTTAGAGCCAGGCGATAAGGTGATTACCTCGTCATATAGCCATTTTGGAGATAATGAAGTCCTAGTATGGTAACTTTACACGAAGAATAACGTCTAACTATTAAAATAAAACCATAACAACTATGCTTAAAATTAAAAACCTGAAAAAACTCTACACTACCGATGAAGTAGAGACTACTGCACTTAATGATATCAATATTGAAATTAAAGATGGTGAGTTTGTAGCGATCATGGGGCCATCTGGATGTGGTAAGTCTACCTTACTCAACATTTTGGGCTTGCTCGATAACCCAACCGATGGTGAATATCATTTTGGCGAAGACGAAGTTTCGAATTTCTCGGAGCGACAACGGGCGCAATTAAGGAAAGGAGCAATTGGCTTCGTTTTCCAAAGCTTTAACCTTATCGATGAGCTTACTGTTTTTGAAAATGTAGAATTACCATTACTTTATCTTAAAGTACCTTCTGCAGAACGTAAGCAGCGTGTAGAAGAGGTACTGGAACGCATGAATATCATGCACAGAAGAAATCACTTCCCACAGCAATTATCAGGTGGTCAGCAGCAGCGTGTTGCTATAGCAAGAGCTATTGTTGCCAACCCTAAGCTAATCCTTGCCGATGAGCCTACGGGTAATCTCGATTCTACCAATGGCGAAGAGGTGATGAAGCTCTTGGCGCAATTAAATGAGTCAGGTACAACTATTGTAATGGTTACTCACTCTCCCTACGATGCAAATTATGCTCACCGCGTAATTAACTTATTCGATGGTAAGGTAGTTACAGAGAATATCAAGGAGCAATTCCATATTTAAGTAATTCTATTTAAGGGGTGGTTTTCCTGGTCAGTGAATCACCCTTTTTTCTTCCTTCTTTATACCAAGTTTGTTCTAGCTTCTCCCTTATCCATTATTGTTATGCTCAAAAACTTCTTTAAAATCACCTTTCGAAGCTTAATGAAGAATAAGCTTTTTGTTGCCATTAATGTAATAGGACTAGGAATCGCTCTTGCCTGTACTATTGTCGCTTATTTAGGGTGGGATTTTAATGATAGTTATGATAGCAACCAGGTCAATGCCGATAAAATATATAGGGTTGATTTCGAACGCATCACGAATGGTCGGCCCATCAAGAACGGTGCATGTCCTCTGCCACTGGCGGCAGTAATTAAGGGCAGCATTAGTGGTATCGAAGAGGTTATTCGCTATTCTCCAACCGGTGGTAATTTCAAAATTGGGGATGAACTCTTTAGGACTGGAGTATCAGCTGTCGATGACAACTTCTTCGATGTTTTTACCTTTCCCCTAGCCAGCGGTGATAAGAATGCTCTTAAAGACAAGGGCAAAATTGTAATTAGTCAAGAAATCGCCGAAAAGTATTTTCCGGATAGGGAGGCCGTCGGTGAGTTGGTTACTTATATCAACGGTGATAAGCGCCTGGAGTTTATAGTTGGGGGGGTATTTGAGAAAATGCCGCTCAACTCAAGTTTTGCTTTCGAAGATGCATTTGTGAATTACCAAAACTATTTTGATGTTGTAGACTGGGATGAGAACAATTGGGCTCAATTTAATACAACTTTTGTAACACTCAATAACCCTACAGCAATTCCTCAAATCGAGAAAGATTTACAGCAATATGTAGAAATTCAGAATAGGGCAAAGGAAGATTTTAAGGTTAACAAGTACTTTTTAGAGCCATTTGTTGGTATGGCGGTTCGTGCCGAAACCGAGGAAATGTGGAACCATTGGTTACATCGTGGCATACCACAAGCGGCTGTTATTGGTCCAACTATTATGGCGGTTATGTTGTTACTGCTGGCTTGTTTCAATTTTACAAATACCTCGATAGCTATTGCGAGTGGCAGATTGAAAGAAATTGGTATCCGCAAGGTAATGGGATCGCAACGAAGACAGCTTATCGGACAGTTTCTTAGCGAAAATCTGGTGCTAGCAATATTGGCGCTTGGTGCCGGTTTGGTTATTGCTGAATTCTTAGTGCCTGCCTATAACGAGATGTGGCCCTTTCTCGACATAAGTCTAGACTATTTAAAAAATATAAGATTTTTCGGTTTTTTATTGGCACTACTTCTCTTTACCGGTTTTATTGCAGGTAGTTACCCTGCCTTCTATATTAGTAGCTTTCGACCCTCTGAGATTTTACGAGGAACCTTAAAATATGGCCAAACCAGCTTTTTTACCAGGGTATTACTGACATTTCAGTTTGCAATTTCGTTGGTGGCCATTATATCTGGATTTCTATTCGCGCAAAATGCTGAATATCAAAAAAACTATGATATCGGATTTGAGTCTTCTTCAGTCATCTCAGCGCGCGTAGAAGATGAAGATGGCTTTAATGCATTTAAACAAGAGCTGAAAAATAATCCTAAAATTTTAGGATTTGCAGGCGCCAGCCATAGCTTCGCAAATTCATGGTATACAGATCCCATTAAATACAAGGATGAAGAGCTGGACGTACTTTTATTAGACATAGGAGAGGACTATATTCCAACCACTAAGGCAACGATTTTGGAAGGAAGAAACTTTATTAAAGATAGCCAAAGTGATGTTGAGAATTCGGTTATTATTAATGAAGAACTTGTTAAACTGTTTGGTTGGGAAGAACCAATTGGTGAGAGAATTATACTGAGTGATACCATAGAGTTATTTGTTGTAGGTGTTGTTAAAGACGTTTACTTGGGCGGCAGTTTATGGGAGCCTATTCGTCCTATGTTACTCCGTTATATCAAGCCTGAAGATTATAGATACATTGTTGTTGAGGCCAATGCAAATGACCTAAAAGCTGTTCATTCGGACATGGAATCGGCATGGAAAAAAGTGTTTCCAAATATGCTTCCCAATGTGAGATATATGGATGATAATATTGGTGAAGCCGCAGAGGTTAATAACAATATTAAGGTGATGAATATCTTTTTAGGAATAATTGCCGCAATACTATCCTCTATTGGGTTATTCAGTCTGGTTTCATTAGATATTATAAAGCGGATGAAAGAGATAGGTGTTCGGAAGGTGCTAGGTGCTTCCGTTTTTCATATTGTGAATATTATCAATATTAGATATGTCTATATCTATCTGATTGCTTCAGTTCTGGGTGCATTAATGGGGTATTATTTAAATGATGCCTTAATGGCGAGTATTTGGGCATATTATCTTCCTATTGGCCCGTCTGCTTTTATCTTCTCCATTATTCTATTTGCAATAATCGGCATTCTTACCGTTGGCGGTAAGGTTATTAAGGCAGCTTTAGCCAATCCTGCGACTACATTACGAGATGAATAAATTAATTAGTTCAGATTTGGCCTACCACTCCCAGCCAATGCCTGTCTGTATAACATAGTCAAGCTCTGCTCCGCCTTCTACGGGTTGGTTGTCGTAGTTTAGTGTAGTGCCGGCCTTAATATAAAAATCGAGTGGTAGGTCATACTTAATGTCAAGTTTAAAATCAACGCGTATTCTTCCTTGCTCTGTTAGGTTCGGATAGGCGATAGTATTGGTTAGCAAACTGAAATCTCCAGCATCAAACATATTGAACTCGAACCCACCAAAAGCTTCACCTGTCATACGATCTGGATTGGCATTTTCGATATAGGTCTCGCTGTTGTATGCTGCTCCAGCAAATAGAGATAGATATACGGCGTTATTATGAACAAGGTACTTACCAATTCCTAACTTGGTATTGCTTCGTAACTGCAGTTTCTGCTCGTCATTTTGTAAGAAGTCATTAGATATCGAGACATACCAATCTTGTGGTAAGAATACTTTTAGCATCGCATTTGCATCCACCCTACGGGTATCGGCAACACTATCCTGACTACTAAAAACTGAGTTAAATGAGCCATTGAGCTCCCATCGTTTGGTAAGGTAGCCGACAGTTGCTCTGGAATTAAACTGAGTGAGATTATTGGCTTTAGTAAGATTAAGTCCAACATCAAGACTTGCGCTAAAGCGGTCCCAAAAGCTATCATCGATTGGTTTTAAATGGACGATTTCGGCTAAGGTAGCTGTTGTCTCGAATTGGTTGTCTTTGATGATTACCTGATTAGATTCCTCGACCGAGTTGATGTCGCCATTAAGCCTGCGACCATCAGAAAGGCTTATTAAGTAATACTGACTTGTGCGCACATATACCACCGCATTCCATTCTATCTTAAAATCACTATCACTGTATGAAGTTTCAATGGTTATAACATTTCTATCCAGTAGCTTTATTTTACCAACAACAACCTCACCAGTATTGAAGATTAGTGTATCCTGCTGGGCAATTGCTGAAATTGTAGAAAAAAAGAAAATTACTAGTGAAATAAAGAGTTTTGAATAGCGCTGTTGCATCATACTAAATATCATTTGAGGCCGCAATTTTACTTAATTCGAAATAAAGGGGGTAGTTTAATTGATGGAATATTTTTTTCTTGAATCAATGTCTAGTTTTAGGAGGATTTATCATGTATTTCTAAAACAAATCGACCAATATTTTTATTTTTACGAGCCTAAAAAAATCAAACATGTCTACCATCAAAAAAATTATTCTTGCTATTGCCATAGCATTCATTGCATTACAGTTCTTTGGGATAAGCAAAGAAAACCCTGTATCAGATCCAGCGCTCGATCTTATCACCATAACGCAGCCTAATGAGGAAACTGTTCAGATTCTCAAGAGTGCATGCTATGATTGTCATTCCAATCAAACAAAGTATCCATGGTACACCAATATTACTCCATTATCGTGGTGGATACAGGATCATATTGACCATGGACGTGATGAACTGAATTTTTCTGATTGGGGCAACTATTCGGATCGTCGTAAAGACCATAAACTAGATGAGATTGTCGAGCTTGTCGAAGAAGGGGAGATGCCGCTACAGAGTTATACTATTGCTCATTCCGAGGCCAGACTCACAGCTGAACAAAAACAGATGATTATCGACTACGCTAAAAAAGTACAGCAAGATATTGGGTATGTACCTGATAAGAAAGAGTAGATGAGGGATTTATTTTGAAGACCGAAGACCGAGGACGGAAGACGGAAGTACATCGAAGCGCTTATCGTTTCCCAACTGCCGCACTACCCAACGACCGCACTACGACACTGCCGCACTACGACACTATCACACTACCCAACCTCAACACTACCTAACTACCCAACTACGACACTACCACACTACCTATCTACGACACTACCGCACTACCACACTACCCATAAAACCAGAGCTTAATAGCTAGAATGGTTACCATTACGACGAGGAACCGCTTTATCCACTTGTCGCCCTTCTCAACAGACCATCTACTTGCAACCCAGGCGCCAGTCATGTTGCCAGCAGCCAAAACCAGGCCATAGAGCCAATCAATCTGATCTTCGATAATAAAAACGATGAGTGCAGCGATGGTATAAGTAAAAACAACAAAAACCTTAATGCTGTTGGCTCGGACTAAACTCATCTTATTGATCATGGTAAGGCTTCCCAAAATAATAAATCCGACCCCAGCCTGTATAAACCCGCCGTAGATCCCAATGAAGAAAAAGGTGATAATCCCTATTATTTGTGACCTTTTGCTAAGGTCTTCCAGTGCATTTTTACCATTTTTTACTGGGTTAAAGAGGGTGATAACCACCACACCAACCATAACAATCGCAATAACCTGGTTGAAAGTTTTATCGTCAAGATCAACAGATATTTTCGCGCCAATTATGGCACCTAATAGGGCCGAGAGTCCAACCCAAAGACTATATGGGAAAATAAAGACCCCTTTACTCTTAAAGCCAGCAATACCCGATACGTTTTGTAGGAAAATGGCCACCCGATTTGTGCCGTTTGCCATAGCTGGCGGAAGACCCATAAAGATCATTACAGGAAGCGTTAGCAATGAACCTCCACCGGCAACCGTGTTAATAAACCCTGCAATTATGCCTACAGGGATAAGGATAAGAAGTTTATAGTATTCTTCCATCCGCCTAAAATAGCATTATTTTAGAT
>CBDUMS010000034.1:0-30761 GCA_965368405.1 uncultured Cyclobacteriaceae bacterium | reverse complement strand
CCCTCGTGAATCTCGCTAAGCTCGATTTAGCTCGTACCCACTTCCCTGCCGCACGACCCCTCGTGAATCTCGCTAGGCTCGATTTCAAAATAGCAAGCCAGATTGACTCGTAGTTATTCAATGGATTACTCTGTGATCCTGTTAGTCGGTCCGTAGTCTAAATAGCAAGCCCGATCCCTTACGGGATCTTTTGGCTTTGTTTTGCCAGCATCGCTCAAGCCAGCTTGGCTCGCTGAAAAAACAAAGCCCAGTGCGTTTCACGCACCGGGCTTGCTGTTCTTAAGTGACCTCGACAGGATTCAAACCTGTAACCTCCTGAGCCGTAATCAGGTGCACTATTCAGTTATGCTACGAGGCCATCACTTTCATTATCTTTACCTTCAACCGAATACATTTATTCAGCTTGTCCGCATTTGGAAGACTTGTCCGCCGTAGCTAATTTGCGTAGGTGGACGAGGCCAAAAATAAATTCCAAAATTCTTCGTTATGAATCGGAGTGCAAATGTAGTATTTTTTTAAATATCGCTATATTTGCGAGCCTAAAAATGTGTTGGAAATTCCGAGGATGAAAAATTTTTTTATTTTATTATTAGCTGTGTCAACCTTTACATCGGTATTGGCGCAAGAAGATGAACAGTCGTCTGTAAAACGCTCTACCCCTAGCCCGGACTTCCCCGGATCGCTGCAGATAGAGTACGGGTTGAATTATTTCTATCAGAATTCCAGGGAAATGCGTACCAATCCATGGCGTTCCGCTACGCTTAACGTTTATTTCACCTATCCTGTTCAAATTGGAGATTCTCGATTTTCATTTAACCCAGGTGTTGGTATTGGGAGTGAAAAATTTGGTTTCGAAGATCCTGTTACTCTGAAAGACTCGATTTCATCGGTTACGGTAATGCGCAATGTATCAGAATTACCCCGATTCGAAAACATGAACGAGCTAATTCGTACTCAGTTTGTGGCGAATTATATCGATATCCCTATGGAGTTTAGAGTGCATACTCGAAAAAATGATCATAAACGAAGCTGGTATATTGCGCTTGGTGGTAAAATAGGCTTTAACTTCGACGCCAAAACAAAGATTAAATATCAGGAATTTGGCAGGACAAAAACCTATAAAGACAAATTCAATTTTAATGTAAACTCTGTGCGCTATGGCGCAATAGGAAGAATAGGTGTTGGCCCAATAAATTTGTGGGTATATTATAGTGGTAGCAAGCTCTTTAGAGGTAATAAAGCCTATAATTTCGAGAATCCTAGTATGTGGTCCTTTGGCTTATCGCTTGCCACTTTCTAGACTTAGTTCCCAGTAAACTTAGGTTTCCTTTTCTCTAGAAACGCATTCACCCCTTCCTGATAATCGTCGGAAGCGCCAGCGATATCCTGGCAATAGGCTTCGTACTCCAACATATCATTTAAACTTGATGAACCAGACTTATTGAGCATTCTTTTCATTAAGCCAATGGCCTTAGTAGGGGCATTTATATAGTATTCTGTGTACTCTTTTACAGCGATATCAAGTTCAGCAGCGGGTACCGACTTATTTGCAATTCCTAATGTTACGGCTTCCTTACCTGCAACTCTATTTCCCATTGTGGCTAATTCAAACGCTTTCGCCGAACCAACATTACGAGGCAGAAAATAGGAAGAACCGGAATCGAGTACCAATCCAATATGGATAAAAACTTCTGTGAGATAAGCTTCATCGGCCATAACCAAAATATCGCATGCCAAGGCAAGCGAGCAGCCTGCTCCTGCTGCAACTCCGTTAATCCGACCAATTATTGGTTTGTCCAACGATCGCATTTGCTTGATTAAAGGATTATAACGTTTATGCAGCGAAGCGCTAAAAGATCGTTTTTCGTCGCCCATTGCCGCTTTTAAATCCTGTCCGGCGCAAAATGCCTTCCCCGAACCAGTAAACACAACCGCTCTGATCTCTTCGTCTTTGGCTATTTTTTTAAATACATCCTGAAGCTCGTAGGTGATTTCATCATTAAGCGCATTATAAACTTCTGGTCGGTTTAGCGTGATGGTTGCCAGCCCATTCGATTTTTCATAAGTAATAAACTCAAACATGTTCGTATTTTAAAACCATAAGATCAAAACAAAACTAATAAATAAGCCCAACACAAAACCGGCATATACTTGTGCCGGTGTATGTGCATTTAATCGTAATCGCGCAGAAATCACTAATCCTGCAACAAGAAAAGAAGCAAAAAGGGCATAACCAATGCTACTTTCCGGTATAGAAACGGCTAAGACGAGCAAAATTCCAACAACACCTCCAATCCCAAGTCCATGGATGCTTATTTTCCAAAATATGGTAATGACAGCACCGATAAAAATCGAAACAGCCGTAAGGATAAATATGCCTTCGGTTAATCGACTAACAATCATTTGGCTGGAAAAATAGTAGGCCGTAAAACCATAAAAAACTGTGATGTAGAAAAAAGGCACTAATCGTTCCCTGCGCTCCTTTAAATGCAGCGATCGGATCGTCCCGGTAAATTTTAACATCACAATACTTAGTGCGGGAATAACAAAGGTGGTAATCCAGACTACCAATACAATTAACCATTGCGCCAGTCTATTATAACCTGGTGGCAAGGCGATCATTGGGTCGATAAAAATTACAAGGGCAAAAAGGTAAGTGGCCAGAAAAAGCGGGTGAAAAACAATTGAAATAACATTAGCGGCGCTACGACTCACTATAATTCCTTTCGTAACCGCGCGACAGGGATATCAAGCTGCTCGCGATACTTGGCAACTGTTCGTCGTGCAATATTATATCCTTTTTCCTTGAGCATCTTCTCTAGCTTATCGTCTGAAAGAGGCTTCTGCTTGTCTTCCTCATCGATAATCTTTTTTAGTTCATTCTTCACCTCTCTGCTGCTCACATCATCTCCCGATTCGGTCGAAATACCTTCAGAGAAGAAGTATTTCAGCATAAAGGTGCCGAATTCAGTCTGCACAGCTTTGCTATTAGCTACACGACTAACCGTAGAGATATCCATTCCAATTTTCTCTGAAATGTCCTTCAGGATCATCGGTTTCAGTTTACTTTCATCGCCACTGAGAAAATAATCGTACTGATAAACCACAATAGCATTCATGGTTCGCAAAAGAGTATCCTGTCGCTGTCTAATAGCATCGATGAACCATCGTGCTGCATCAAGTTTTTGCTTTACGAAGGTTACCGTCTCCTTAAGTTTTTTGTCTTTTTTATCACTTTTAGCATAGGCTTTAAACATTTCGGAGTAAGCCGGGCTAACGCGTAACTCGGGAGCATTTCTCGAATTAAGGGCTATATCGATTTTACCGTCGCGTGTAGTGAGGATGAAATCCGGTATGATATATTGCGTTTTTACTAAACCAGTGGATAATCCACCTGGTTTTGGGTTTAGTTTCGTGATGATTTCGATTGCTGGCTTGAGGTCTTCCTCATCCACCAAATCGAACTTTTTTATAATTTTTTGATAATGCTTTTTGGTGAATTCCGTAAAGCACTCTTCTAAAATCTGCTTTGCCAACCTCGAATTCGGGTTTTGCTCAACTCTATCAATCTGGAGTAATAAACACTCTTTTAGATTTCGTGCAGCAATTCCAGGGGGGTCGAAATCTTGAATCTTTTTTAGGATCTCTTCAATTTCATCATGATCGGTCTCAATGTTCTGAGAAAATGCCAGATCATTAATAATAGCATCAATATCTCTTCGGATATAACCATCACTTTCGATGCTCCCTATTAGTTGTGTCGCAATAACCGTTTCGCGATTATCGAGTTTAAGATAGCTTAATTGGGTAAGTAGTTGTTCGGTGAGCGTAGATGCAGTTGCAATGGGCATATCGCGATCTTCGGTATTCTCGCCATCTCCTTGCATTTTATAGCCACTGATGTCATCATCACGTAAATAATCCTCTACATCCAGTTCATCATCTTTCGTGTCCTCGGTTTCAGCCTCGTCACCAAAATCCTCATCTGTAGAACTCTCCGTGTTTTCTTCCACGCCTTCTTCCAAAGCTGGGTTTTCTTCCAACTCTTCCTCAATCCTGGTTTCCAGCTCGGCAGTAGGAACCTGTAATAGCTTAATAAACTGTATCTGCTGTGGCGACAGTTTCTGGCTAAGCGTTTGGGATAGAGATAATCGTTGCATGAATGAATTTAACTATCTCAAATTTAGATTATTTTCCGAAACTGAAATCAACATAGAAAGGGTTTTCTCTATTTATTTTCGGTAGATTCTTATTTTTGCATCCTAATACAATTTTAGACCATATCGCCTTTTTAAAGGTGTTGAAGAAATACAGATGCTAAATAAGATAAAAGATATTCTCGCGGGTAAGCACTTAGGCGAAGAGATTGAAGTAAAAGGCTGGGTAAGAACGTTTAGGAGTAATAGGTTTATTGCGCTAAACGATGGTTCAAGCCTGGCTAATCTTCAGGTGGTCGTAGACTTTGAGCAGCTAGAGGAAAAGACCTTACGAAATATTACTACGGGGGCAAGCATCGCGGCTTTTGGTAAAGTAGTAGAGAGTATGGGTAAAGGACAGTCTGTTGAAATACAGGCTACAAAAATTGAAGTGATTGGTGCCTCTGATCCTGAAAAGTATCCTTTGCAACCGAAAAAACATAGTCTTGAATTTCTTCGTGAAATTGCTCACTTGCGCGCGCGAACGAATACCTTCGGCGCGATCTACCGCGTACGACATAACCTTATTTTCGCTGTACATAAATTCTTTCATGATAAGGGATTTTATAATATTCATACACCTATTATTACCGGCTCCGATGCCGAAGGTGCCGGCGAAATGTTTGGTGTTTCGACCTTAGACCCGCTCAATCCTCCCAAAAACGAACAAGGTGAAATAGATTATAAGAAAGACTTCTTTGGAAAAGAGACCAACCTTACGGTTTCGGGTCAGCTTGAAGGAGAAACTGCAGCCCTGGCCTTATCGGAGATATATACCTTTGGCCCAACATTCCGTGCCGAGAACTCCAATACGACAAGACATCTTGCCGAATTCTGGATGATAGAGCCGGAGATGGCCTTTTATACGCTCGAGGATAATATGCAGTTGGGTGAAGAGTTTGTTAAATACCTCGTTCAATTTGCATTAGATAACTGTATGGAAGACCTCACTTTCCTCGACCAGCGCTTGGCCGATGAAGAAAAGTCTAAGCCTCAAAATGAGCGCCATGAAATGGGATTGCTTGAGCAGTTACGCTTTGTAGTAGATAACGATTTTGTGAAGTTGAGCTACACCGAAGCGATTGAGATACTGCGAAATTCGAAACCAAATAAAAAGAAGAAGTTCACCTATATTATCGAGGAATGGGGTGCTGATTTGCAGTCTGAGCATGAGCGTTATCTTGTGGAAAAGCATTTCAAAAAGCCTGTAATACTCTTTAACTACCCTGCTAATATTAAGGCATTCTATATGCGCCTTAACGAAGATGAAAAAACCGTAGCAGCGATGGATGTGCTATTCCCCGGTATTGGTGAGATAATAGGCGGATCGCAACGAGAAGAGCGTTACGACGTACTGTTAGCCAAGATAAAAGCATTGGGGATTGACGAAAAGGAATTGGATTGGTATCTCGATACCCGACGATTTGGCTCAGTTCCCCATAGCGGATTTGGCCTTGGTTTTGAAAGAATGATTCAGTTCATCACCGGAATGGGAAATATTCGCGACGTAATTCCATTCCCAAGAACGCCGGGCAACGCAGAATTCTAATGAGCTGTCGCCCATGGTGGGAGCACATTAACATCGAAATCGAAGACCCAGGTACCCCAATAATAGGTTACCAATGATATTAGGATAGCGCCTATAATGTTTAGGAGCAGCCCTGCGCGTGCCATGTCCATCACTTTCAATTTATTGCTGCCAAATACTATGGCATTAGGGGGTGTAGCAACCGGAAGCATAAAAGCCATGGATGCACTTAATGTTGCCGGGAGCATCAGAATTAAAGGGTTTACTTCAATCGATACGGCCAGCCCAGCTAATACTGGTAACAGCATCTCGATTGTGGCTGTATTCGAGGTTAGTTCAGTAAGAAATGTTACCGATAGGCAAATCAACAGAATAATAATAAATGGATGAAGCGCACCAATACCACTCAATTGATCGCCAAACCACATTGATAGGCCAGATTCTTTAAATGCACCGGCCAGCGCAAACCCTCCACCAAAAAGGAGAACAATATTCCAGGGAAGGTTCGCCGTAGTTTTCCAGTCCATTAAAGGTCCAGTCGTTGATTTACTCGGAATCAGGTAAAGGAGAACAGCCATTCCAATGGCCACGGTACCATCATTAATAAATTTTGGTGCGTTAAACAGATCGCTCCACCCCGGTATGGTAAAATCGCCAATTTTAACACCACTACGGCTTAACCATAATAACGCTAAGGCAATGAAGATGATAAACACCACAATTTCTTCATAACTCGCCTTACCCAATGCTTTGTAATGTGAATTAAACTCCACAGAATGTAGTTTCCCCTGACTTAATTTTGGTCTGAACATGAAGTACAGATAAAGCCAGGTGAACAGGAAAAAGATTAGACTAATGGGTGCTGCAAAGATGAACCAGGCAGAAAAACTAATTTCAGGAGCAACCGGAAACATAATTTGAAAAATTCGAGCGAAGGATAAATTGGGTGGTGTGCCTACTAATGTTGCAATACCGCCTATCGATGATCCATAGGCAACACCGAGGAGTAAGCCAATAGCATACTTTTTTAGTTGATCAGGAGCCAGGAAATCTTTTAGCTTAGCAATAATTGATAACAAAATAGGTACCATCATCATGGCTGTAGCCGTATTCGATATCCACATCGAAAGTACCGCCGAGGCAAACATAAAGCCTAATAGTATTCTGGCCGGGCTATTGCCAGTATAGGTCAGTATCTTAAGTGCAATTCTTTTATGGAGATTCCATTTTTGCATGGCCAACGCCACAACAAACCCGCCAATAAAAAGGAATATTACGTGGTTAAAATAGGCTGCGGAAACCTCTCGCCCATCCATAACACCAAAAAGTGGAAACAGTACAACGGGCAAGAGCGCTGTAACCGATAGAGGAATTATTTCTGTAATCCACCAAATCGCCATCAATAGGGCAATCGCTAGCGTAAAAGTAATCTCAGGTTTGCCGGGTTCTAAGTCTACAAAACTCACAATGCCAATAAAGAGAATAGGTGCGATAACGAGCCCTATAAACTGTTTAACTGACACCGTAGGCAAAAATGATACGGGTCTCCAGGCCATAATAATAATATCCTCTATAAATTTAGTTCATTAACCAGAGCAGGCCAATACATTGTTCTTAAACTGTTTCTTACCTTCCGGTCAACGAGAACACCTTGTCAACCAACATTATTTTCACTTTCTTTAGCGGACTAAATAAATCGTCTTGAAAATCTCTCTTAAAACAGTAGGCCTTTTCCTTGGCCCGATACTTTTTCTCATAGTATCGAATGCGCAAGTACCTATGTTAAGTAACATGGCCATGAATGTGCTAGGTATTGGAGCATGGATGGTGACCTGGTGGATCACCGAGGCCGCTCCTGTTGCTGTTGCCGCCCTCCTTCCTATCATTTTGTTGCCTCCGCTGAAGGTTTTTACATTACAGCAGGCCACGGCACCCTATGCCAGCCCTATCATATTTCTGTTTATGGGCGGTTTTTTTATTGCTTTAGGGCTTGAAGAACATGGGTTACATAAGCGTATTGCCCTTAATCTTGTTCGTGTCATCGGCACCTCCGCCAATCGAATAATACTTGGATTTATGCTTGCAACCGGATTTCTCAGTATGTGGATTAGCAATACCGCTTCTACCGTTATGATGTTGCCGATTGCAATAACCGTCATTAACTTGCTAAAAGGCTCTGCAGTGGATGAAAAAAGATTTAACCTCTTTGCCCTGGCCTTAATGCTTGGCATCGCTTATTCGGCGAATATCGGAGGGATGGCCACTATTGTAGGCACACCGCCAACTGTTGTGTTTGTTGGCTATGCGAATGAGCTCTTGAATACTACCATCGATTTCTCGAAATGGTTAATAATTGGACTACCTATTAGTGGCGTGTTATTACTCTTGACCTATGTTATTCTTACCAAAATCATGTTCAGGAATAATCTCGGTAAAATAGAATCTGGGGAGGCCTTAATAAAATCGGAAATCGAGGCGCTAGGGGTCATGTCTAAAGAAGAAAAGCTCGTAACCATTATCTTTAGCCTAACGGCCTTTCTTTGGATTTTTAAGTTGCCAATAAATAATATCCTTGGTTTTTCTTTATTAAACGATACCGCTACGGCAATGCTTGGAGGAAGTCTGATGTTTATTATGCCTACAAGTTTTAAGGAAACGAAGGCTTTGGTACCCTGGGAAGCCACCAAACGCCTGCCATGGGGTATTCTCTTGCTCTTTGGAGGTGGAATGTCGCTTGCTAAGGCAATGGAAACCACCGGAATTATTCAGGTAATCGCTGATATTGTTGAGCAGAACCCAATGAGCTCTTTGGCGGTTTATGTTATCCTTATTGGCTCGATGTTATTTCTTACCGAATTAATGAGCAATGTGGCACTGGCCACCGTGTATATCCCAGTAGTAATTGGCATCGCTAATGGATTAGGTCTCGATCCCCTGGTCTTATCGATTCCGGTTGCTATGGCGGCAAGTTGCGCATTTATGATGCCTGTATCAACGCCACCAAATGCTATTGTCTTTTCAAGTGGTCATATTCGTATGAAGGATATGATTCGAGTAGGCTTTATACTAAATATCATTTCAATCGTTTTACTTACACTGGCTTCGTTTACCATTATTAAGTACGTTTTTGGTTAATAGAATGACATTAAAGGAACTTCATAATCTTTGCTCTAAAGGCGAAAATCAGTATTTGGAGTTTAAACAATACGTATCAGAGCCTGACCAAATTATTGAAGAAGTATCGGGCTTCCTGAATTCTACAGGAGGTGTGCTCTTAATTGGGGTTAAGGATAATGGCAATATAATTGGTCTGAAATACCCCGAAGATGACCTTGTTTTCATTTTAGATTATATCGAAAAGAGGATTGCCCCAAAGGCTTTATTGGAGCATGAAATAGTGACCATCAACCGGAAAAAAGGGGTTATCGTACTAACGTTTAAGCCCGGACCGAAAAGGCCTTACGGTATTATTGATGAAGATTCTGGTGTTAAAAAAATCTTTTATCGTACCAACGATCAGTGTATTAAGGCGAGTCGCGAATTGAAAAATATTCTGAGAAGTTCTAAGAAAAAGGATGGCCAGACCATTATTTATAGCGATCTTGAAGGTGAAATACTCAAAATAGTGGATAAGAAGGGAAAAGTTTCTAAGGGAGATTTAAAGGAGCTGTTGGATTATAGTTCGCGCCAAATATCAGATTGCATGGTTAGATTGGTGGTTGCGGGCATCCTTAATATTAATCCATCGGTTGAGGGCGATTTGTACGATTTCAATCAAATTTCTTGAAAATAAAATTGCTAGTTTTGAGGGTTAGATTTTTTTTAGAGGTTTAGATGGCAAAAGGCAAGAGTGAAAAAAAGGTGTTTGTGTTAGACACCAGTGTAATTCTTTACGAACATAATTCAATATTAAATTTCGATGAGCATGACGTAGGCATACCTATTACGGTGTTAGAAGAGCTCGATAATTTTAAAAAAGGCAACGATTCGCGCAATTTCGAAGCAAGAGAATTTACTCGCCTAATCGATAAGCTGTCTGATACCCATAGCCTACAGGACTGGATTCCATTAAACGGTAAGACCAAAGGCTGTTTTAAGGTATTAATGCCTACAAATAGTAGCATAGACTCTTCAGAAATTTTTGGAGAAGATAAACCCGATCATAGGATTTTAAATGCAGCACTTCAAATAAAGGAAGAGATGCCACATAGGTCTGTGATCCTTGTGACCAAAGATATTAACCTCCGATTAAAGGCGAAATCGCTGGATTTACCTGCGGAAGATTATACAACAGGGAAAATCCAAAATGTTAGTACACTCTATACGGGCTCAACCGAAGTCGATAAGGTGGACTCTCTAAAAATTGATGAGCTCTATGAAAATGGTGGTGTGAAAGCCAGCGATCTCTTCAAAAAACAAGACATTAGAGATAATCAATACCTAATCCTTAAAAATGGCAAGAAGTCTGCCCTATCGTATTTTAATCCGGGCTCTAAGGACATTGAAAAGGTAGAAAAAAGATCGGTCTACGGTATTAAGCCTCGCAATGCAGAACAGACATTTGCCATCCATGCAATCCTAAACCCTGACGTGAAATTAGTAACGCTGAATGGGGTTGCCGGAACAGGAAAAACTTTAATTGCCTTAGCTGCCGCGATGGAGCAAAAACGCGATTTTAAGCAAATTTACCTGGCGCGGCCGATCGTTCCATTAAGTAATAAAGATATTGGCTTCTTACCCGGCGATATTAAATCGAAAGTGAATCCTTATATGGAACCGTTGTGGGATAATCTTAAGTTTATTCAGAACCAATTTCATGAGACGGACAAGGAGTTTGCAAAGATAACCGATATGGTCAGTCAGGAGAAATTGGTAATTACTCCCCTCGCTTACATTCGAGGCCGAAGCTTATCCAATATAATATTCATTGTTGATGAAGCTCAGAATTTAACGCCCCACGAAGTTAAAACCATCATAACGAGGGCTGGAGAAAATTCAAAGTTCATTTTTACAGGCGATGTTTATCAAATAGATACACCATACCTCGACTCACAGAGTAATGGCCTATCCTATTTAATTGATCGGGTTAAGGATCACCCTTTATATGCGCATATTACCTTAGAAAAAGGCGAGCGCTCGGAGTTAGCCAATCTGGCCAATGACCTATTATAGCTATTTAGGTACTAATTTGTTAACAACATAAGGGGCTCTAATCCGATATCCTACAAAAAATCGGACCTCGCCCATACTACTATTGAAAGCCAGATTATCATGCAACTGAATATTGTTGTATTTAAAATTAACATATACTCCTGCGTACCATTTGCGTGAATTAAAACCAATACTATTATTTGATTCCAGCATAAAATCTAGTGATGAGGGGTGGTAGGTTCCTGCTTCTGAAAATACGTTACCGTATGAATAAGATATACCCGGCATCGCCGATAGTGTTAGAAAATATTTCTTATAAATAAAGGTATATGCATAGCCAAAATATTGCTGCAGCATAACTAGTCCAAGTCCGTTTATTCTTGATTTTGGTTCAAAAGCATTTTCATACTCCAAAGGTACGATGCTCGAATCTGCCGAAAGAGTAGACATGCCTAAGGCCGCCATATACAAAAAGGATCCTGCACTTTTTTTCATCCTGCCATCTAAGAGAAAGGTAGATCGGGGAGCGTATTGCTCATGGTTAAAGGGAATGGTATACGATATGTTTAAATTGACATTTTTTACATCGGGTCGGTAAGGGTAAATGCCATCCCATGGATTAAGATAATCCTCGGGATTTGTAATATGCATACCGGTATATACCCTAAACATGCCATGAAGCAAATGTTTCTGTAAGTAGATGGTGCCTTTAATATTAAACTCATTCGTCTCCCCAAACTTTTCTGTCCTACTTCTATTCAATTTAGGATTAATCACGATATCAAAGGCAAGCCAGCGATAGGTTAATCCCAAGCCAAAGGCTGCCTGAAGGTTAGGTCTATATATTAGCTTATCGGACGTTGTTTGGTTTTTTAGTCTGAAATTAAAAGTTCTTCGAGGTAACACAAATCGAATCGCTAGCAGGTTATCGAACTTAACGATGTAATTTGTATCGTACTCGTATTTAGGAATAGGGATCGGGATTTCGGGTAGCTGCGCAAATGCAGAACAAGAAATAAACAAACTGCCGAAAAGAAGAAGAACCTTAACTTTATTCAAACTACTATTTCATCTTGGGTTAAAAGTCCACGCTATTGCGCAACAGCAGCTCCCCATTTTCCCCTTTAATTTCCATAAGGACCGATGGTGTATTACCTTGCCAATTAATACGAAGCACCCCATAATTCTTAGCAATAATTAAGCTATCCACTCGGTGCATATTAGGTTCGGGTTGAGGAACACCCCAGGTATGTGTTAAACCACTTGCGGTAAAATCGTATATGGGATAATCAACCCCTTCTATATCAATCTTAGAGATTTCAGCTATGTGGCGGTCACCACTAATAAACATTACCGGACTTGCATTCACCTGCTTAAGCAATTCAAACATTCTGGCTCTAGCCTGAGGAAAATTGGCCCATTTCTCATATCCCTGCTCCTCGGCAATCAGCTGGATCCCCGTTCCCAAAATAAAGAAATCAACCCCGTCTGTTTTCAATTTGGTTTCAAGCCATCCCCATTGTTCTTCGCCAAGAATATCACCCTCAGGGTTGGGTATGTATCGCGCAAGACTTACTGTATCAATATCGAGAGTGTCTCTAAAATAGCGCGTATCTAATAAAATAACCTTAATCAACTTATCTCTAAGTTTTATATCGTAGTCGGTATAGGCTCCCTCGTGTGACCGCACCGGATCATTGCTCGAGACATCCAAAAATTCCAGAAGGAGCTCCTTGCTCTCTTTTCTTTTCGAATAGAATTTCCCGCCATCATTAATCCCATAGTCATGATCATCCCAAATACCTATAACCTCAGTATTGGCTAATAGCTTTTGGTACTGAGGCTTACCTTTTTGTTTATCGTATTTCGCCTTAAGCACTGACATATCGTGAGAATCGCCATAAATAATATCACCTAGCCATATCCATAAATCGGACTCTTCTTCATTAATCGCATCAAAAATTTTCAGTGTGTCATAGGAATGGGCACAAGAGCCAAACGTTATGAGCACCTCATTAGAGTCTTTCGTGACTTTGTTTGGCGACCATTCTTCTGATGTAGAACATGCTATACTGAATCCGAAGATAAGAATTGATACAAATAGGGTTACACGTCTCATATTTAGGGGGTTTGAGACAAATTTAACACCTGGAAATAGAATTATGGCACATGTTAATGGCTACTTCTCCAAATACAAATAAATATTTCAAGGCTAAGAATACTCGGTTGCCTTATGAGTCTAATTATCTTCGCATAAATAAAATATTTAGCGGTGCCCGAACTACCCGAAGTTGAAACAATAAGAAATGCCCTTGCTCCTGCTCTGGTTGGAAATCAAATCCTAAATGTATATACATATGTACCGAAGCTGCGAACAGCCCTTACCTTGGAGGGAAGAGCAGAACTGTTGCACTCTACTATCCTCGATGTAACCCGGCGCTCTAAATATCTACTCCTACAGTTCAAGAATGGTTCGACCTTAATTCTTCACCTGGGAATGTCAGGATCGTTTCGTTTAGAGACTGCTGAAGACCCAAGAAGAAAGCACGATCATATTGAATTCATGATGAGTAACGGAATGATTCTGCGATATAATGATCCAAGGCGTTTTGGACAAGCGATTTTAAATACGGCAGACCAGATATTAGCGGATCACCCCCTACTTAAAAAGCTAGGACCGGAACCTTTGACCAATGCTTTTACGAAAAATTACCTGCTGAAGAAAGTTAAGGGGCGTGTTGTGTCGATTAAAAAGTTTATTATGGACAGCAATAATGTGGTTGGTGTTGGCAATATCTATGCCAGTGAGGCGCTTTTTAGGGCTGGAGTTCACCCAGAACAAACAAGTAAAAGTTTAACTATTCATCAAGCAAATAAGCTGGTTCATTCAATTAAGCATGTATTAAAAGATGCTATAAAATCAGGAGGAACCACCATTCGTGACTACGTTGGCCTAAATGGCGAGGAGGGTTATTTTATACAATCGCTGGATGTATACGGCAGGGAATATCAGGATTGTAATAAGTGCAAAAAGACATCCATTCATAAAATAGTGCAGGGCGGTCGATCAAGCTATTTTTGTCCAAACTGCCAAAAACTGAAAAGCTCTTGATTTTGTCAGGGAGTGGCTTGTTGCAAAGAACTGATTAGATTTGGCATTAGCTGGATAAATAATTGATTAATGGCATGAAAAAATTCGATGTAGGAATAATAATTATCAATTACAATAATTCCGCACTTTCTATCGCATGTGTAAAATCAATTATTGCAAGAACCAACCCTGCAATTAGCTATATAATTACTGTAGTCGATAATGCCTCAGCGAAAGAAGATTTTACAGCATTGAAATTTGGTATTGAGGAAATCGATCAGCCTAATGTGGTCCTTGTGCGCAGCATGATAAACACCGGTTTTGGCGGTGGCAATATGATGGGGGTACAAAATGTGGATGCTGAATATTATGCCTTTATTAACAACGATACCATTCTTCTAAATGATTGCATCGCTATTTTAAAAGCGTATATGGACCAAAATGCATCGGTAGCAATTGCTGGTCCTGAATTACAGGACGAAAACAATAATATTCAGGTTGGTTTTGATCATTTCACCTCACTCCAGAGAGAACTATTGGGAAAGGCCACGCTCGAATTCTTTAACCCAAAAAAATATCCGGCAAGGCGAAAACAATACGAAACTCCATTACCGGTTAGTTTCGTAAACGGAAGTTTTATGTTCTGCAGGGCAGCAGACTTTAACGATGTTGGCGGCTTCGATACCAACATTTTTCTTTTCTATGAGGAGGATGATTTGTGCCATAGGCTCCTAAATAATTCAAAAGAGACTCATTTTGTTCCAGAAGCAAAATATATTCACTACCAAGGACAAAGTATGCCTGCTCCTATGGATACTAAGCTCGAGCTAAAGACCTCCTTATTTTATGTTACACGAAAACATCAGGGTTATTTAGGCTATCAGGCATTAAGAATCTTCTATTTGATTCGCTACACGCTAACCTGCATTGTAAAACCTAAATACTTACCCTTACTCTACAGGATTATTATAGGAATGCCCTTATCCAAATCTTTAAAACACCAACAAAAAATTATTAAAGATTAAGAATCGTTGGCGAATAATATTGCCAGAAAATCCTGCATTAAGCTAGCAGGAGTCCTGGCATTAATTAGTGTAGCCCCGACAAGAATCGAACTTGTATCTAAAGTTTAGGAAACTTCTATTCTATCCATTGAACTACGGGGCCATGGGTTAATTCCCAAGAATCGATTGCAAATATCTTCTTCCCGCAGCAGATTTCAAATATTTCTCTCGTTTTCTCGCATCAATCCGTGTACTAAGTTTGCTATTATTTCTCCTAGGAAACTCTTCGTTAATGAGCATTGTTCAGCTTCTAGTTGAACGATGAATTATGTTTGCTATGAATTACTCCATTAGAAGTATTTTTCTTCTCATGTTCTTCTTAAATACTAGTTCTCATGCTCAAGAATTAGTTATTAAAGACAACATGCGGTTCTTAGCCCTTGGAGACTCATATACCATTGGCCAAAGTGTACTTGAGAAGGATCGCTGGCCAAACCAACTAGGAGATCGCCTTGTTGAAAGGGGGTATTTAGTTGATGAAGTAAAAATTGTTGCCCGAACCGGTTGGACCACCCGAGACCTACTTGACGCATTAGAAATGAATCCACCAAACTTCGATTATAATTTGGTGAGCCTGCTCATAGGCGTAAACAATCAATTCCAGGGAAAAAGTATTACCCAATATCAGGTAGAGTTTGAGTTACTTCTAAATATGGCACTTTCCTATGCAAAGAATAATAATGATCAAGTTTTTGTCTTATCTATACCCGACTATGGATACACGCCATTTGGTCTGAACTACCCCGAAGCATCCGAGGAGATCGATGTGTTTAATGCCATCAATCGTATGATTACGGATAAGTATAATGTAACCTATATTGATGTGACCTCCTCGTCTCGGCAAGCTTTGTCCCAACCCGAACTGATAGCAGGAGATCGGCTACACCCTTCTTCAAAAATGTATGGAATCTGGGTCGATTCGATAATGGCTAAAGCCAATTTGCCCAATATTGTAACAAAGCTCCCAGTGGATGAAAAAACAGTGCACCCTTTAATATACCCTAGTCCGGCTACCGATTACATAATTCTCCCTAAAGGTGCTACTCGGGTTGAAATATCCGATGGTCATGGAAAAGTGGTTTATGTCAAAAAGGAAGGCAATTTGGCAACTCTGGATGTGCGCTTTTTAAAACAAGGTCAATACCTACTCAGGATAGTAGTTGATGCTAATGTTATTAATACCCGATTTATAAAACAATAAATAATTTGAGTGTCCTTGCTGAGACCCACATCATGTGGAGTTATCTTAAGTCGAACTATCAGATTTTTTTTACTATAATTATAGCATCTCAATATTTAACCCTATGAAATCACCCCTAATACTTATTACTCTATTACTCCTTGGTCTAAATTCGGCATTCTCGCAACCCACGATAGGAGTCTATTCCTTTTATTTCGATAAAGAAATTGACTTTAGTTTGATGCAAGCGTTCGCTGATGATTCAGAGAAAAAAATTCAGGAAATGGTATCAGATCCTGCATTTGATCTTGATCTCCTACTCGAAGATTTTCATGATTTTTTTATAAATACCGCCGCCCCAGAATTGCCAGTGAAGTTTTCTTCAGAGGATCAAATGTTAACAAGTCCGTTATATCAATCGCTACAAAATCAAAATAAATATGAAGACATAGAAATGTATGGTCCTTATAAGGGCTACCTCCCCCTTGGGAAGAGTTTTGATGAAAGCTTTCTCGCTCTCATACCAGACCAATCTATTGATGGCTTAATGTCTATCAGTATGCAATTTTTTGTACGAAAAAATGTACTGAAAACTGTAATTCAAGCTCAGGTAACTATGACGATATATAACAAGGAAGGAAAAAAAGCCTGGAACTATACAGAATTTGGACTTTCAGAGATGGGGTTTACCACAGTGAGCGGGATTATTGTAAAAAAGCAAGAAGAGATAATGCCAATGTTTGAGAGCTCAATAAGTAATCTAAAAGAAAAAATGTCGAAGAACCTTGCCTCTAGAGCTCAGAAATCTACCAAGAAATTATAGGTTGCCTACCTCGAGAAAAGTATTAGGACTCAGAGCAGAGTATCTTTCTATTTTCGCCACTTAAAAGATTTTGTGTCTATTGCGCGCATAGTGCACAATATACCATCAAGATGGTCATACTCATGTTGGAGTAATTCAGATAAATCTCCTTCGATATCCCAGGTCTGTTCTTCCCAGTTTTCATTTAGAAACTTAATGGTGGCCTTTTTATGACGCTTGAGCTTTACAAATAGATTGGGTAAACTCATGCAATCATCCCAGAGCTCAAACATCTCATCACTCAAAAAAGTAAATTCAGGATTAATGATAACTACTGGTTTATCAATATTCATATAGATAAGCCTTTTCATAATACCCAACTGCGGTGCTGCAATAGCTCTACCAAAGTTATATTCCGTTCTTATTGCCTCCATCACTTCGTGCATATCCTGTACCCACTTAGCAACATTTGCTAACTCCTCTCTGTGAACCTGCTCACTTTTTTCGTATAAAAGTGGATCTCCCAAAAGAAGAATGTCATTCAGACCTTTCATATCAATAATCTTGCTTCACAAAATTAGGAAAGATTTCAAAATGGCGCTTCTTAACCAATGGCAATAAGGTTTTACGCAGCAAATCAATATTTACCTTGCCCTTTGCAGATATATATACTGCATTAGGTTCCCGGTTCGATTTTTTTACCCAAGAAACTGGTGGAGTATCCTTATCAAATTCAACCTGATCTATTTTATTAAAGACATTAATAATTGGCTTTTCTGTACACTCAATTTCAGCGAGTGTTTGCATAACTGTATTATACTGGTCTTCATATGCGGGACTCGAAACATCAATCACATGCAGCAGCACATCGGCTTCTCTTATCTCATCTAATGTACTTTTAAAAGATTCTATCAAACCGTGAGGTAGTTTACGAATAAAACCAACCGTATCGGTTAAAAGGCATGGATATTGATCGATCACCACTTTTCGCACGGTGGAGTCAACCGTAGCAAAAAGCTTATTTTCAGCAAAAACATCTGCTTTTGCCAATAATCGCATAATGGTAGATTTCCCAACATTCGTATAGCCTACCAATGCCAATCGAACCATTTTGCCTCTGTTCTTCCGCTGTGTTAAAGATTGCTTATCAATCTTTACTAGCTTTTTCTTTAGAAGTGAAATTTTATCACGTACAATACGTCGGTCTGTTTCTAATTCGGTCTCTCCAGGCCCTTTCATGCCAATACCACCTTTCTGTTTGGATAAGTGAGTCCACATATTGGTTAGTCGTGGCAAAAGATACTCATATTGAGCCAACTCAACCTGGGTACGGGCCTGAGCTGTTTGAGCGCGAAGAGAGAATATATCTAAAATCAATAAGCTTCTATCCAGAATCTTACATTTTAAAACATTCTCGAGATTACGCACTTGAGAGGGTACTAAGTCGTCGTCGAAGACAGCAATATCGATTTCCTCGTCTTTAACATAACGCTCGATCTCACTGAGTTTACCCTTCCCTACATAAGTTCTGAGGTCAGGCTTGGGTAATCGTTGCGTAAACACCTTTACCGTTTTAGCCCCTGCCGTAAGAACCAGAAATTCTAATTCTTCTAAATGCTCTTCTGCCTCATGCGGTCTAACCTCCTTACCAATCACCGAAATTAGAATAGCCTTTTCCTTCTTTTGCTTTGTCGAATATGTCTTATTCATCCCATCTCTTCACTTGGTACAAAAGTAATAGAATAATATTGCAAGAATTCTAAAAACTCTGGTTACCAATTGGCTTGAAAATGCATAAAACTTAGATATTTTTGTATCTTGCGACAAAATTAAACTTGGCTTCTAAATGCGAATAGCAATCGTCTTAAACACTTCTTGGAACATCTATAACTTTAGATTAGGGCTTATTAAAGCTCTTTTTAACGAAGGTCACGAAATAGTTGCCATCGCTCCTAAAGATGAATATACCGATCGGTTAATTGACTTAGGTTGTAAATATGAAGAGGTTAAATTAGATAGCAGAGGTGCAAACCCAATAAAAGATTTTGGCCTCACTATTGAGTTGTTTAATATCTATCGACGAATTAAACCAGATGTAATTCTGCATTATACTATTAAGCCAAATATCTATGGAACATTTGCAGCTTCTCTATTAGGTATTCCTGTAGTGAATAATGTCTGCGGTCTTGGCACAGCATTTCTTAACAAGAATCTAGTTTCAAGAATTGCAATTGCGATGTATCGCTTGTCTTTTCGATTTCCAAAATTGGTGTTCTTTCAGAATAAAGATGATCAGCAGTTTTTCATGGATTCAAAACTGATTTCGAATACTAAATCAGATATCCTACCCGGGTCTGGTATCGATATCAATCATTTTAAACCTTTGAAGCGCACTAGGAATGGGCGATTCACATTTCTGCTAATTAGTAGACTGATCCATGATAAGGGAATACTTGAGTATATCGAAGCCATTAAGGTTTTAAAAAGTAAAGGCGTTGATGCAGATTTTCAAATCCTCGGACAAATCGATGAAAAGCATAGCCGCGGTATTCCGGAGAAGCTCGTTAATGAGTGGGTCGACCAAGGAGTTGTGGATTATCTTGGAACGACAGATGACGTTCGCCCCTATATAAACAACTCCGATTGTATTGTTCTTCCATCTTATCGAGAAGGCACACCCCGTTCGCTCATTGAGGCAGCAAGTTCTGCTCGACCAATCGTCGCTACCGATGTGGCAGGATGCAATAATATTGTTACAAATGACCTTAATGGTCTCCTCTGTAAGCCAGCCAATGTTGATGATCTTGCTTCTAAAATGGAAGATATGCTCAATACTGATAATAATAAGTTAGATCAGATGGGAAAAGAAAGTAGAAATATCGCAGTTACTCGTTTTGATGAGAACTTTGTTATCGATAAATATCTAGCAGCCATCTCCAAGGTATAAAGTTTCTCAACTAGTCAGAAATAGCCTTTTTTGTCTTATTTTAGTGCCAAATACTATTTCATGCTTAAGCGAATAAATCAAGCTTTTCTAGTAGTTTTAATACTATTTCTTTTGGGGGCATGTTCCTATAGAAATAATGTTATGTTCTCGACTGACGATGAATTCGTTTCAAGTCAGCTTGATGCAGAGGCACGAGCACTAGAAACCAATTATACCATCCAGCCCAATGACTTACTCAATGTAAAAGTTTATACTAAAAATGGTGAGATGATTATTGACCCTGAGTATGAACTTACTAAAAACCTCAATAACAATAATCGAAATACTCGCCCCGACCCAGAGTATTTAGTTCGACTAGATGGTTCAATCTATTTACCCATGGTTGGAGACGTACAACTGAATGGACTAACAATTCATGAAGCCAATATGCATTTAGTAAAACTTTACAGTGAGTATTTCGTCGACCCATACGTTATCACCAAGTACACAAACAAACGGGTTACTGTATTGGGTGCACCTGGAGGGCAAATTATCCCTCTCACCAACGAAAATATTACAATAGCCGAGGTGCTAGCTATGGCTGGAGGTATGGATAGGACGGGCAATGCTTCTAAAATGAAGTTGATTCGAAATAAGGAAGTGTACCTTATCGATTTTAGTACGGTTGAAGGGTATTATAATACAAACCAAATAGTAAAGGCGGGTGATATCATATACATAGAGCCCATTAAGAGGGTATTATCTGATAACTCTACTACCGTTGCATTGATTCTTAGTACGATAACTACGGTTACTGCTCTTTTAGTATTGTTTACTAATTAGAATGAAATTAGAAAAAACACAACAGGACAATACGGCAGAAGCCTCTTACCAACAAGACATTGATTGGCTTAAGATGGCTATAGTCATTAGGAAATCCTACCTATGGATTATTCTCATATTTGTTCTCTGTTTTTCCATTGCCTTCCTGGTTATCCGATATACCAAGCCACTATATGAGTCGTCCTCAGAAATTAAATTAGGTATTGAAGATCAATCGAACGTATTGAATATGCCCGAGTTTGAAAATAATAACTCATACGCATTAATGTCGAGTGAAATGGAGCTAATTCGCTCGAGGTTATTCTTCAATAAAGTTGTAGAGTCCGTACGCCTTAACCCCCAGTACTATACATATGGACAAATTCTGGACGATGAAAAATATCGCAACCCTCCGTTTACGGTAGATTATCAGTTAAAAAGCTTTGATTTATATAACACACCAATCGATGTCACTATTCTTGACACCAGTCGGTTTGTCTTGTCCTATAAGATAGGAGAAGAAGAGTATTCCTCCGAACAGTTATTTAACACCCCGATAGAGACCGAGCATATTTCTATGAAGGCAGAAATAAGTCCATATTGGAATAATTCAATGGATGATGACCACTATTTTATTATTAGAAATCACGAATCTTTAATTGATTATCTCGAATCGAATTTATCTGTGGAGCCTGTCAATTTCGAAGCTAATATCTTTAAAATATCTTTCCAGGACTACAGTCTAACCAAAGCTCACGCATTAGTTAATGCCATTGATACGCTCTATTACCAATATTCGCTTGAGGAGAAAAACAGGGCTAATAAAAACAAGATTGAATATTTAAATTCTCAGTTAGCTGAAACCGAGAAAAAGCTAGATGATTATGAAAAATATTTTGAAGATGTTACGATTAGCAATCGAACAGTAAGCCTGGATGAAGATGTAAGAAGAACAGTCACCCTGATTAATCAGCTAGATTCGCAAAAAGTTAAGTTATCTGATCGACTCAGTGACCTAAACAATCTTGCGGAGAATGTTAAAGCAGGGAAAATAATAACGATTTCCGTTGTAAATAGCAGGTTGCCTGCCCATATCATGTCCTTAATTAATGAACTAAATCTACTCATTAATGAGCGAGAGCAACTTGGTTTGTCATATAAGGAAAATACCTACACCTATAAATCAAGGCAAAAGGAAATCGAACTTCTTATAGCCGATTTATTGGCCCAAATAGAAAATAGTAGAAAAGTGGTATTAGATGATATCACCTTTTTAGAAAATCAAAAGCTTAGTCTTAACACCCAACTGAATCAACTTCCTTCCAAGAATACTGCCTATAACAAGGTTAAACGGTTTTATTCTCTCTATGAGGAGGTTTATTTATCCTTGATGCAAAGCAAGAATGAATTTGAAATTGCTATTGCCGGATCAACTACGAAAATTAAAATATTATCGCCTGCAAGCATGCCTTCGCACCCTATTAAGCCTAATCAGCTTTTAATCTACGGTATCGGATCTGTGCTTGCTTTTATATTCGTAATTGCCTTCGTAATAATAAGGTACCTGGCACATAATAAAATTAATAATATCAACGATGTTGAGCGTTTAACAAATGTAACCTTGTTAGGGTCAGTGCCTAAGTTTAAGTCTACTATTAATCATGCTCAGATCGTTGTTAAGGAATTTCCCAAATCAGTGTTAAGCGAATCCATGCGCTCAATTAGAACCAACATGGAATTTATGCTTCCGGATTTAAAGACAAAGGTTTATTCTGTGACCTCTACTATCGGATCTGAGGGGAAAACCTTTATTTCCACCAACTTAGGAGCCTTGCATGCTATGGCAGGCAAAAAAGTGATTATCCTTGATTTAGATCTCCGTAGACCAAAAGTACATATGGCTTTTGGTAATGAAGCCGCAAATTTTGGAGTAAGCACCTTGCTCATAGGGAAACATAAACTCGATGAATGTATTACGAAAAGTGAGATAGTGGGTTTAGACTATATTGGAGCGGGTCCCGTTCCGCCTAATCCTTCTGAGTTATTACTTCGCAATGAATTCGATGAGTTATTAGAATCGTTGAAGAAAACATACGATTTAGTTATTCTGGACACCCCTCCAATTGGATTGGTAACAGATGGGCTACTCGCCATGCAAAAGGCCGATCTCCCCATCTACGTCTTACGAGCTGATTATTCGAAGCTAGCATTTATCAAAAATGTCAATAGGTTAGCCGCAACAGGTCGTCATGGTAACTTATCGATTGTCTTGAATAGTGTTTCAAAAACGACCGGGGCATATGGCTATAGTTATGGAGATTTATACACTGAAAGTCCGTACTTTCAGGATTAAATAATTATGTGTTTTGTTAAACTCTCTATTTCGTAAAAAGAAATCATTTGCCGGACTGTTATCATCAACAGATGTCCATTCACATCTCCTTCCAGGGATTGATGATGGGGTGGCAACAATAGAAGAATCTTTAGAAGTTATACGCGGGTTTAAGCAGCTTGGGTACTCCAAATTGATAACAACACCCCATATCATGCACGACTTCTACAAAAATTCGCCTGAAAATATCCTGCCTAAATTAGAAGAGGTCCGTGAAGCTCTTTCTAAGGCGGAAATAGATATTCAAATAGAAGCAGCTGCCGAATACTACTTAGATGAGCATTTTATAGAACTAATAGATGCAGATAAGCCTCTGCTTAGTTTTGCGGAGAATTATGTTCTGTTCGAGCTTTCTTTCGTTAGCAAACCAATGACGCTACGTGATGTGATTTTTAAGTTACAAACTAAAAGTTATAAACCTGTTTTAGCTCACCCCGAGCGCTATCTCTACTTTCATAAAAACATAGATGAATTAAAGGAACTTGTAGATGCTGGTACAATACTGCAGCTAAATCTATTGTCCCTTTCTGGATATTATTCTAATGAAGTGAAAAAGATGGCAATCAAACTAATTGACAATAATCTTATCTCATTAATAGGTACTGACTGCCACAACCAACGTCAGTTTGATGCAATTTCAGAAACTTTAGATAGTCCTATTATGAACAAATTAATAAATTCCAATCTCATTAATAGCAATTTATGATTCTACTTACTGGTGCAACAGGGATTGTAGGGCATTATATTGCCGAGTATATACTTGAGGCAGGCCATAAAATTAAGGCGATTAAGCGCCCAAATAGCGATATAAGTCGTTTGGTTAAATGGGAAGACAAAATACAATGGATTGATGCTGACCTAGATGACCTTACGATGTTAGCGAAAGCATTTGACGATGTCGATAAGGTTGTTCACTGCGCTGCACTCGTTTCGTTTCATCAACAGGATAAGGAAGAGATGATGCGCATAAATGTAGATGGGACAGCAAATATGGTCAACTTAGCCATTGAGAAGGGTATTAAAAAATTTATCTACATAAGTTCAGTAGCTGCACTGGGAAGAAAAACCGGGTTAGATGTAATCGATGAAAAGAATAGTTGGGAAGAATCAGATAGCAACTCAAATTATGCAAAGTCGAAACATCTAGCAGAGATGGAGGTTTGGCGTGGGCAAGAAGAGGGATTAACAACCGTAATCCTTAATCCTTCCATAGTAATTGGTCCAGGAAAATGGGATAGTTCGAGTATGCAGGTATTTAAGTATGTAGATCAGGAGCGCAAGTTCTATCCTCCTGGCGATATGAATTATGTAGATGTACGTGATGTGGCGGATATAACCAAACAGATGCTCTTTAATGAGGTCCACGGTGAACGGTTTATATTAAACTCGGGGCAGAAGCCCTATCTAGAGGTTTTTGAAACTATCGCGAAGTATTTAAATAAACCAAGCCCTACGATCAAAGTTTCTTATACACTCCTTACTTTTGCATACATAATAGACAATATTAAGTCTTTTGTAACCGGTCAAAAATCAATTATCACAAGAGAATCACTTAAGCTAAGCAAAATGAGTTTCTTCTATACTAATGAGAAAATAATTACCAGCTTAAATTACAAGTTTAGATCATTAGATGAAGCAGTTGCTTGGACAAGCGAAGTAATAAAAAAGGAGTTCTCAAGTTGAGTCATTTAATTATTTTTTGATAACTTGAGCTAAACAATTCTACATGGAAGGAAACTTTAAGCGAAAAAAAGGTAGTGAATTAGCAAAAAAATTCGAAGAGGGCTTAAAAAGAAACGACTACACATTTTTCGATCTAGAAGATTACGAGGAAATTCTTTCCTATTTTATCACGCATAATAAGAACAAGCTAGCCCTTCAGGCAGTGAAACAAGCGGAAAGTCAATTCCCTTTTTCCATAGAAATTATGCTCCTTAAATCACAAGCTTTGATAAACCTGGAGCATTATAATGAGGCGTTAGATGTATTAGAAAGTGCTCAATCTTTTCAGCCAAACGAGTCTGAAGTTTTTATGATTCGAGGTTCGCTTTTTTCATTGCAATTACGCCACAAAGAAGCCAAGCAACAGTTTAAATTAGCACTTGCTTATGCCGAAGATAAAGATGATGTACTTTATCACCTAGGTGCTTTGGAGCAAAGTTTAGAAAACTACGACGCTGCTATCACCTATTACGAAGAGGCCTTAAAAATCAATATTTATAATGAAAATGCACTCTATGATCTCGCTTTCTGTCTAGATGTAACAGGACGGCTCGAAGAAAGCATCGCTTTATACAAAACCTATATTGACTCCGAACCATATTCATATTTTGCTTGGTATAATCTAGGCATTTCATTTTCTAAGTTAAACAAGGTTGAGGAAGCCAGAGAGGCATTCGAATATGCTGTGATCATTGAAGATGAATTTGCTTCGGCACATTTTAATCTAGGTAATGCTCACCTACAGTTGGAGGATTACTCTAAGGCACTTAACTCTTTCTACAAAACATTAGAGCTTGAGGGCCCTAGCGCTGAAATCTACGGCATGCTAGGTGCTGTATATAAAGAGATGGGCGAATTTGAACTTGGCCTTAAATACTATCAACGTGCTTCGAAAATCGATGTATTGAGCGATCAAGCATGGTATGGTGCAGGAGTTTGTATGGGTAAACTAGAGCGATGGTACGAAGCCGTACATTTCTTTAATAAAGCTCTAAAAATTAATAACTCTAATGCAGGATATTGGCTGGCCATGGCGGAAGCTGATTATAAAGTTGGGAACTTAATATCAAGCCTCGATGCCTATGAAGAGGCTGCGATGCTAAAGCCACACAACGCCAAAACATGGCTAGACTGGTCTTATGTATATTTCGAACAAGGAGACATTGATAAAGCAATCCAAACAATTGGTCGAGGTATCGAAGAACTACCGGAAGAGTCTGAGTTGGTATACCGAAAGGCAGCTTATTTTATTGCGAATAACAAGTATTCCGAAGCGTTTAATTCTCTTGAAAAAGCACTAATTTTGAATTTTGATAAACATACTGTGCTTTTGGAGTTTTTTTCTAACCTAAACACTCAAAAAGCTCTCTTCAAGATAATCGAAAAATTCAGAAAAGATAATATCTAATGAATTACACATTAAAAAATTTGCCGGAACGCACTAAAAAGCCAAGGCAATATGGCTTCACCATGGCCATGGACAAAGGCCTAAGCTGTAGAGAAGTAGAAGACTTTTTAAGTGTTGCTAGCGACCATATTGATATAGTTAAACTAGGATGGGGTACATCTTTTGTAACACCTACTTTAACGGAAAAATTAAAGATTTACAATGATGCCGATATCCCAGTTTATTTCGGAGGAACTCTGTTTGAAGCATTTATTATAAGAGACCAATTCGAAGATTACCGTAAGATATTGGATAAGTATGGCATGAAGTACGCCGAAGTATCTGACGGTTCCATTGAGTTGGATCATGACTTAAAATGCGAGTACGTAAGAAAGCTCTCAGAGCAAGTGACTGTGCTCTCCGAAGTTGGCTCAAAGGATGTGGAAAAAATTATCCCTCCCTATAAATGGATCGAACTAATGCAAAAGGAGTTGGATGCCGGCGCATGGAAAGTTATTGGCGAAGCTAGAGAAGGCGGTAATGTTGGACTATTCCGTTCTTCGGGCGAAGTACGTTCAGGGCTGGTACAAGAAATACTTACAAAAATTCCATTCGAAAAAATTATCTGGGAAGCACCACAAAAAGCGCAACAGGTGTGGTTCATTAAACTTCTTGGTGCGAACGTTAATTTAGGAAATATTGCTCCAAACGAGGTCATACCCTTAGAGACCATTCGCTTGGGGTTACGTGGAGATACATTTTCACATTTCCTCGATCAGGAGTAAACTGTGAGAAAACTTAAGGATTATCTTTTACTGTTGCTCAAAGGGCTAGCAATGGGTGGCGCAGATGTTGTGCCAGGAGTGTCCGGAGGCACCATAGCATTTATTACTGGTATCTATGAAGAGCTGCTAAATTCGATAAAAGCTGTAAATCTGGTTAGTCTTAAATTACTTTTTACCGGGAAGTTTAAAGAGTTTTGGCAAGCTATTAATGGTACTTTTCTGCTGGTTCTGTTTTCAGGAATACTTATAAGTATTAAATCATTAGCCTCGCTGCTCATATTTTTAAAGGACGTACACCCTATACAATTATGGTCATTTTTCTTTGGACTGATAATGGTATCTGCAATAGTAGTATTACGGCAAATTAAAGAATGGAAGTGGCATGTTATTTTAGTAGGCTTAGTGGGTATTTTAATCGCCTTTATCATAACGACGCTTACACCAGCGCAAACTTCGGATTCGCCATTAATGATAATTTTTAGTGGCGCGCTCGCGATTTCTGCGATGATTTTACCCGGTATTTCAGGAGCTTTTATCTTACTCATTCTTGGAAAATATGAGTTCATTCTAACTGGTTTAAGCGAGCTTGACTTCGCTGTAATAGGTTTATTTCTTCTTGGCTGTGTAATTGGTCTTGTTTCCTTCGTTCGGGTAGTTTCATGGTTATTAAGTAAATATCATGATGCTGCAATCGCAGTATTGGCAGGTTTTATGATGGGATCATTAAATAAGCTATGGCCCTGGAAGCAAACATTAGAATACCGACTCAATAGTCATGGCGAACAAGTTCCTTTAATTGATGAAAATATTTTACCTCATCGCTATTATGAGATAACAGGTAATGACCCTGTTATAATTCAAGCTGTGCTTTTCATGGCAATAGGGTTTTTTATCGTTGTAATAATCGAAAAAATTGCATTAAGAATTAGCACTAAATAATAATGGCTAAAATCTTTGGATTAATAGGTCATCCACTCACTCATTCCTTTTCAAAGAAGTTTTTTGAAAATAAGTTCACTAATGAAGGACTAAATGATTGTAGATATGAATTATTTGATATCGCCGACATTACCAAATTTAATGATATCCTCGATGCTAACCCGAATCTTTTAGGTCTCAACGTAACTATTCCCTACAAAGAAGAAGTCATACCCTATCTCGATAAGCTTGATTTATCTGCTAAAAAGGTTGGTGCAGTCAATGTAATTAAAATCGAGAATAACATATTAACTGGATACAATTCAGATTTGTACGGATTTCAAAAGTCATTAACCAATTGGTTATCAGGTGCAGAAATAGATAACGCACTTGTATTTGGAACGGGTGGAGCATCCAAAGCAGTGTGTGTTGCACTTAATGAAATGAATATCAATTATCAATTAGTTTCCAGATCCAATACCAAGGACAGTATTTCATACGCTGATCTTATTAATACTAGAATCATTAATGATTCTAAACTGCTCGTCAATACTACTCCGCTAGGCACATTTCCAAAAACGAATGCATCAGTACCCATTCCTTTCGATGAGATAACTCCCTCTCATTATGTCTACGACTTAGTTTATAACCCGCCTATCAGTCAACTTCTTGAAAGAGCAGCATCTAATGGGTCTTTCACAAAAAATGGCCTAGAAATGCTTGAACTACAAGCGAAGAAGTCGTGGGAAATCTGGGAATCATAAAGTACTTTTGATTTTACCCAAATAATCTAGGTCAATGAAGTTCAAGCTTATAAGTGATTTCAAGCCAACAGGCGACCAACCTGATGCAATTCAGCAATTAACATCGGGATTAGAGCAAGGAGAACGGGCCCAAACATTACTGGGTGTAACAGGATCGGGCAAAACTTTTACGATTGCCAATGTTATTAATGAAGTTCAGAAACCTACCATAATCATTAGTCACAATAAGACCTTGGCAGCACAGCTTTATGGCGAGTTTAAACAGTTCTTCCCAGATAACGCCGTAGAGTACTTCATATCGTATTACGATTACTATCAACCTGAGGCATTTCTACCGACCACAGGTCTTTATATTGAAAAAGACTTATCGATTAATGATGAGATCGAAAAACTAAGATTAAGTGCTACATCTGCCTTATTAAGTGGTAGACAAGATGTGATTGTTGTTGCATCTGTTTCATGTATTTACGGCATGGGAAACCCAGAAGAATTTGGGAAAAATGTTCTTGAATTAAAGGTTGGGCAAACGATAGTTCGTAACCAACTTTTGTTTGGGTTGGTAGACATTCTATATAGCAGAACTGAAGCAGAATTCAAGCGTGGTACATTTCGTGTGACCGGAGATACCGTAGATATTTTTGTTGCCTATGCAGATTTCGCTTTTAGGATTGTTTTTTGGGGTGATGAGATCGAGTCCATACAAACTATTGATCCTCAAAGTGGCAAAAAAATCACACAAGAAACCTCTATTCTTATATACCCCGCAAATCTCTTTGTAACAGGTAAGGATACACTACAGCAAGCTATCTATGAGATTCAGGATGATATGATGGCTCAGATTCAATTATTCGAAGAGGAAGGGCGAGGATTAGAAGCAAAGAGAATAAAAGAGAGGACCGAGTTTGATCTGGAAATGATGCGCGAGCTTGGATACTGCCCTGGAGTTGAGAATTACTCAAGATACTTTGATAGAAGAACAGCTGGGTCAAGACCCTTCTGCCTCTTGGATTATTTCCCAGATGATTTTCTTATGGTAATAGACGAAAGCCACGTAACGTTACCGCAGATTCGTGCTATGTGGGGCGGCGACCGCTCGAGAAAAATGAATCTTGTTGAGTATGGGTTCCGTTTACCAGCAGCAATGGATAACCGGCCACTTACTTTTAATGAATTTGAATCCCTAATTAATCAGGTAATTTATGTAAGTGCAACGCCTGCAGATTATGAATTAGAAATTTCTGAAGGTGTTATCGTTGAGCAGCTCATTCGGCCAACGGGTTTACTTGATCCAGCTATTGACGTACGGCCAAGTTTAGATCAAATAGACGACTTACTTGAGGAAATTGATGAGACGATTAAGAAAAATGAGCGGGTGTTGGTTACTACACTCACCAAACGAATGGCTGAAGAGCTTACTAAGTTTCTACTCAAAGCGAATGTTAAAACTCGGTATATCCACTCTGAGGTCGATACTTTAGAGCGTGTAGAAATTCTTCGTGAGTTACGCATCGGTGAATTTGACGTACTTGTTGGAGTTAATCTGCTAAGGGAAGGACTTGATTTGCCAGAGGTATCATTGGTTGCTATTTTGGATGCTGATAAGGAAGGCTTTCTAAGAAATGTTAAATCCCTTATCCAAACAATTGGCCGAGCAGCCAGAAATTCTGAAGGAAGGGTCTTGATGTATGCAGATAAAATCACCAACTCCATGCAGATAGCAATTGACGAAACAAATCGTCGCCGAACTGTACAGACCGAATATAATCTAAAGCATAACATTGTTCCCAAAACTATTCTTAGATCAACTGATGCAATCCTTGAAAACAAAAAGCCCACTAAGGAATACTATATGGAGCCCGAAGAGAAGGGTTTAGCGGCAGATCCGGTTATGGCCTATATGAGTAAAGATGAAATTAATAAACAGATTCAGCTTACGCAGAAAAATATGGAAAAGGCTGCCAAAGATCTCGACTTTATAGAAGCTGCCAAATATCGAGACGAACTGGAAGATTTAAAAAAAATGCTTTAATAAA
>CBDUMS010000033.1:0-31554 GCA_965368405.1 uncultured Cyclobacteriaceae bacterium | reverse complement strand
AGAGATCAGATCTAAAGTTATTCCCAGGTATCTTCATCAACCTAGTCCATTGCCGGAGCAAATAAAAGGCCTGCTTTTTTACTCATTCCCTATAATTCCGAAAGGAGAATATAAAGTTGATTTGCATTATTATCTGCCGGGGGAAAGTGAACCGAACTCCAGTTTTCCCTTAAATATTAACCTTGATTTCTAATGTCATAGATCAAAAGGGATAAGAGAAAATAGATATCAGAGTCAGTTGCACCATCTAGCTCGCTGTTATAAGTAACTCTGCCTAGTTCTATTCGTTTTTTACTTTCACGCGAATAGATTGTAACTTCGCAGTATGAGTATTGTTGAACAAAACAAAGATAAAGTCATTGCTTTATGCGACTCGCATAAGGTTGGAAGTCTATTTGTTTTTGGCTCGGTACTTCGGAGTCATTTCAATGAAGCCAGCGATATTGACTTTGTCGTAGACTTCAAAGATGTAGATTTGTACGACTACGCCGACAACTATTTCAACTTTAAAGATAGTCTTGAGAGCCTTTTTAATCGCCCTGTTGACTTGCTAGAAGAACGCGCTATCAAGAATCCAATATTAAAGCAATCAATTGATTCTTCGAAAGTTTTAATTTATGGATAACGAGATTGTCAAGTGGTTGCATGACATACTTCAAGCAATTGATGAAATTGAAAGCTTTTATGTTGATAAACCTAGGGTTTTTCAAGAATTCGTCAATGATATTAAAACCAAGAGAGCCATAGAGCGTGATCTAGAAATAATTGGGGAAGCCGTCAGTCGAATATTGAAAAAAGACTCTAGCTTCGAAATTTTGAATGCCAAAAACATTATTGGGACAAGAAATAGAATTATCCATGGCTATGATTCAGTTTCTGATGACATGATCTGGAGTATTGTAATCAAACATATCCCAAAGTTGAGATCTGAAATTGAGGCATTAATTGGGCAGGAAAACGGCTAACAATGGCAAAAAAAAGGCAAGCCAAACTTTAGCTATTGTATTGTGTGGTTTTGGCCTTTTTATGATCCCACCCTGATTGCTTAGCCTAAAAGGTTAAGCTCCCGCTACAAATACCTTTCCCCCAAAACATTCATATGGTGCTGGCAGTGCCCGGCAATTAAATAGCCCAGCAAGGTTACATCAAAGGTAATCCCATTGGCCTTGCCACTTCGCTGCAACATTTCCTCATCGAAAGACTTATAAAGCGCCATAGAACTGCGGCGGGTATAGTCAAACTCTTCAACTAAATCTTTAAAAGCGCGTTCATCAGCCCCAGCAAAGGCAGCGAAATGGTTTTCGTCGAAACCCGAAAGCTCTGTGCTATCGTTACGTGCAAAACGCAGGGCACGGTAGGCAAAAATGCGCTCGGTATCTATCACATGGGCAACCAGCTCCTTAATAGACCATTTGTCATCTCCGTAGCGGTAGGTGCTTCGCTCTTCATCGATTGTGGCGGCCAGCGCCATAAAGGCTCTATGATTTTTTTCCATCGCTTCAGTGAGTGAGTCATCATTCACTAACCCGGCATAGCGTCCGAAATATTCGTTGTAATCTATACTCATGGCACTAAGCTACTAATTTTTGGTTAAGACGAATACTCGCTTTTTCCTGAATTACATCCTGCACCTGTTTGCGATTAATTTTCCCTTCCAGCCACGAAATAATATCGAAATAAATAAAGGCTCGTTTTTCATAAGGGTTCGCTTCCAAGGGCCTTAACTGCTCGAGAAGGGTCTTGAATTCAGCAATCATTTCTTCTTCCGATATATTCGGCGATACATGCTTCAAAAAGTTAAGGATATACTTATGATATTGTTGCAAATTCTCGCGCTTCAATAAAAATCTATAGGTAGATCGCACATGGTAATCGAGAATATCCCGGTGCCCTATTTCATAATGGCAGATCAAACTCAAAATCCGCGAGAAACCATGGATGTCCTCGCGCAGGTCCATATCTTCGGTATTAATAATCCGGTTAAGCCACACCAACCCTTCAGAAAAATCGCTATTGCCTACATATAAACAGGCAATTTTATAATACATAATCACCCTCGAGTGGCTGTCGAGTCGCGCAATATATTCGTCAATCCTCGGCTTAATTTTTTCCATTAAATGCACGCCGCGGCTAAAATCGCCTTTCATAAATAACCCATTAAACTCATGCACATAGGTATATTTAAAGAGTTTTAGATTGATATTCTCGTTGATCTGAATCGCAGCTAGTCGCCGTAGATTTCGGAGTTGACGCTTATTCTTAATAAAATCATCGTAGGCATTAATCCGCGATTCGGCAATCATTAAACTATTTAAGGCCTTTATATAAGTTTCCAGATTGGCATAAATAAGGCTCTTATTATTAAAAAGGCTAACCCATTTCTTGGCAAATAAATGCCCTTGGTTAAAGTCCTGTGTGAAAAAGTAGAAATCGACATAAAGCGAGTAAAGGTTCGATTTTTCTGCCAGGCTTAGTTCTTCCTCAATCACCTCTGGTAAGTTCGAATAAAAGAGGTTGGCTATAATATCATAGTCGGCCTCATTCTTTACATAACCCGTGCGCAGGTATAAGG
Source organism: uncultured Cyclobacteriaceae bacterium (assembly GCA_965368405.1). Classification (GTDB taxonomy): domain Bacteria; phylum Bacteroidota; class Bacteroidia; order Cytophagales; family Cyclobacteriaceae; genus S012-113. The sequence continues at coordinate 28,982 of CBDUMS010000033.1, read as the reverse complement.
CATTAAGCTGAAGTTGAAGGTTGGTAAATTGGTTGATATTATTAATCCGGTCTGTGACTTGAGTAACTTGCTTTATAATGGCATCGGTGTTTTCAACACTGCCGCGTTCAGCGGTTTGCGAAAGTACATTCTTCTTCCATTTTAATATCATCAGCTGCATTTCCATATTACTGGTTTTATTAGCCATTACTGCTGCCTTATTTAGTAGGTCGTCACATTGCTGGTAAAGGCTTCGATCGAACAATAATTGGGCATGATCAATCAGCTCGCGTGTTTGCATATCCGGGCTATTGCTAATGTTATAATACTTTAGGCTAGTCAATATTTTGGTGTATAAACTCGCCTTTAGATTAGAGAGTTGTCCTTTGGTGAGATAGCTTGCAGCGGACTCAATAGCCTCTTCATCATAGATTTTTTGCCCATCAATTTGTTCAAATAATTGTAAGAATTTAGGAACTGTTGTGCTACTATCTCCATTAACCCAAAGTTTGAAATAGCGTTTTTCACTCGATTTCATGGATTTGATCAGGGTAAAGAGCTTGTCCGATCTTGGCTTAGCCATTGTAATTATATATATCTTAAAACGTCATTTATATTCAATAATAATCATTTAAAAGCATTATTATATGTGTTAGGACTCGTAATTACGAATTAATTTGGTATTTTATGATGCTCTAGTGCCCATTACTTTTGATCGATTAATCAGAAAATTAAATTATTTGGTGATATGGATCAAAAGATAAAAATCTTCGATACTACCTTAAGGGATGGCGAGCAAGTCCCGGGATGTCAGCTTCATGGTAAAGAGAAATTGGTTATTGCAAAAGCACTCGACAACCTCGGTGTTGATATTATTGAAGGAGGCTTTCCGATTTCGAGCCCTGCCGATTTCGAGGCAGTGAAATCAATTGCCGAGAACATGAAGAATGCATCCGTTTGTGGGTTGACCAGAGCGGTTAAAAAAGATATCGAAGTGGCAGCCGAGGCGATTAAGTCTGCGAAAAAGCCAAGAATCCATACCGGTTTAGGCACTTCTGATCTCCATGTCTTTACCAAACTGAGAATTTCCAAAGAAGAGGTGATAGAACGCGCCGTGGCAGCGGTTAGTTACGCCAAAAAATTTGTTGAGGATGTAGAGTTTTATGCCGAAGACGCAGGCCGGACAGAAAATGAATACCTGGCTCAGGTGGTAGAAGCCGTTATTAAGGCTGGAGCTACTGTTATTAATATACCCGATACTACAGGGTATTGCATACCAAGTGAATTTGGAGCTAAAATTAAATACCTAAAAGATAATGTAACCGGAATTCATAAGGTTGATATTGCCGCACACTGCCATAACGATTTAGGATTGGCAACAGCGAACTCTATTGCCGCCGTGCAAAATGGTGCAACTCAGGTCGAGTGTACAATTAATGGCATAGGCGAGCGCGCTGGTAATACGTCACTCGAAGAGGTGGTAATGATCCTTAATAAACGGACGGACTTACCTTATACCACAGGAATTAAAACAGAGCTGCTTACATCGCTTAGCCGAATGGTTGAGGAGGCGATGGACATGCCGGTACAGGCGAATAAAGCTATTGTGGGTAGAAACGCTTTTGCGCATTCATCCGGCATCCATCAGGACGGTGTAATTAAACATCGTCAGAATTACGAAATTATTGATCCTGCCGAAGTAGGTGCTGATGGGAGCCAGATTGTTCTTACAGCACGAAGTGGCCGCGCGGCACTTAAGTATCGTCTTGGAATGCTTGGCGTGAACCTTGAGGAGGCGGAGCTTGAAAAGGTGTATGATGACTTTTTAGAAGTGGCTGATAAAACAGGATTGGTAGAAGATTCAGATCTTAAAAAACTTGTAGCAGACTCTTCTGTGAAAGTAGCTTAAAGTATGGCAGGAACATTATTCGAAAAGGTTTGGGATAGCCATGTAGTAGAATCTGTGGAGGGAGGTCCGCAGATTTTGTATATAGATAAGCATCTAATTCACGAGGTTACCAGCCCACAGGCATTTGCGGGTCTGGAAAAACGTGGTATTCCTGTGTATAGGCCAGCGCAAACTATCGCTACAGCCGATCATAACGTACCCACAAAAAATCAGCATTTGCCCATAAGCGACCCGCTCAGCAAAACGCAGGTAGATACTTTGCATGAAAACTGTGATAAATACGGTATTGAGCTGTATGGGTTAGGACATCAGAATCAAGGCATTGTGCATGTTATAGGGCCTGAGTTAGGAATCACCCAACCGGGCATGACCATCGTTTGTGGTGATAGCCATACTTCTACCCATGGAGCTTTTGGTTCTATTGCCTTTGGTATAGGTACCAGTGAGGTAGAACAGGTTTTTTCTACCCAGTGTATACTTCAAACCAAGCCAAAAAGTATGCGTATTAACGTATCGGGCCAGGTAGGAAAAGGAGTGGGTGCTAAAGACATCATTCTCTATATAATTTCGAAAATTTCAACATCAGGGGGTACCGGTTATTTTGTAGAGTTCGCGGGATCAGCGATCGAGGCCTTATCCATGGAAGGCCGCATGACGGTATGCAATATGAGTATCGAAATGGGCGCTCGTGGCGGTATAATAGCTCCCGATGAAAAGACATTTGATTATGTAGAAGGAAGAGACTTTGCCCCTAAAGGATCTGAATGGGTGCAAAAACTTGCCTATTGGAAAACTTTAAAATCGGATGCAGATGCTGTATTTGATAAAGAGATCGACTTCGATGCCGCCGATATTACTCCAATGATAACCTATGGCACCAACCCTGCCATGGGATTGGGTGTTCAAGAGAATTTGCCGGGTGCGAATGGCGATCAGTCTTTCGCCAAAGCACTTGATTATATGAGTTTCGAAGGGGGTAAGTCTATAATTGGGAAAGAGGTAGACTTTGTATTTATTGGAAGCTGCACTAATTCGCGTATTGAAGATTTACGAGAGGTAGCATCGATAGTAAAAGGAAAGAAAAAGGCAGATCATATTACGGCATGGATTGTCCCAGGTTCTAAGCGTGTAGAAGATCAAGCCAAGGCAGAAGGTATTGATAAGGTGTTTGAGGAAGCAGGTTTTGAGCTTCGTGAACCAGGTTGCTCCGCCTGTCTTGCTATGAATGAAGACAAGATTCCAGAAGGTAAATATTGTGTCTCTACATCCAATAGAAACTTTGAGGGACGTCAGGGTCCCGGATCTCGCACCTTGTTGGCTAGTCCGGCAACGGCAGCTATTGCAGCAATCACGGGTAAGATCACCGACATTCGAGAATATTTAAACTAGTTATGGAAGCATTTCAATTTTTAACATCTAAAGCCGCTCCCCTCAATTTAGAGAATGTCGACACCGACCAAATTATACCGGCGCGTTTCTTAAAAGCAACTACCCGCGAAGGATTTGGCGATAATCTTTTTAGAGACTGGCGTTACGATGCAAATGATAACCTTAAAGAAGACTTTGTTTTAAATAATGTTACTGGGGCAAAGATTCTTGTTGCAGGGAAGAACTTTGGTTGTGGGTCTTCGCGTGAGCATGCGGCTTGGGCCATTCACGACTATGGATTTAAAGTGGTTGTTTCGAGTTTCTTTGCCGACATATTTAAGAATAATGCCTTAAATAATGGGCTGCTACCGGTACAGGTAAGCGATGCATTTCTGGCCGATCTTTTCAAGGCTATTGCCAACAACTCAGAAACAGAACTGGAGGTTGACTTAGAGCAACAAGAAATAAGAATTCCCAGCACGGGACAGAAAGAGAATTTTGATATAAACCCATATAAGAAGCATTGCATGCTTAATGGGTTAGACGACATCGATTTTTTAATAAGTAAAAAGGACGCAATTGAGGCGTATGAAACGCAGCAAGCTGAATAGATAATAATGAAGAAGATAGCAGTTTTACCGGGAGATGGTATCGGACCAGAAGTTACAGCGCAGGCATTAAAAGCCTTAGAGGCGGTAGCTGAGGTCTATGGACATGAATTTGAATTTACAGAAGGGTTAATTGGAGCCGCAGCAATCGATGCAACCGGAGATCCTTTTCCTCAGGCATCGGAAGAGTTGTGTAAAAACTCCGACGCCATTCTATTTGGCGCTATAGGGGACCCTAAATATGATAACGACCCATCGGCAAAAGTACGACCCGAACAGGGTTTACTGCGAATGCGTAAAGTTTTGGGCTTATTTGGTAATATCCGTCCATTAACAACCTATGATGCGCTTGCCGATATTTCACCACTAAAGAACCATGTGGTATCTGGCGTAGATTTCGTGGTGTTCCGCGAATTAACCGGTGGCATATATTTTGGAGAACCAAGAGGAAGAACAGAAAATGGTGAGACGGCCTTTGATAGCTGTGTATACTCAAAATTTGAAGTAGAGCGAATTGCAAAGCTGGCATTTAAGGCAGCGCAACAACGTGAAAAGCGACTAACCTTAGTCGATAAGGCTAACGTATTGGCCTCTTCCCGACTTTGGCGTGAGGTTGTTACCAATATGGCCAAAGATTACCCCGATGTTGAACTTGATTTCATGTTTGTGGATAATGCGGCAATGAAGATCATACAAAACCCCTCTTTCTTTGATGTTGTCCTCACTGAAAATATGTTTGGTGATATTCTTACCGACGAGGCTTCCGTAATATCTGGTTCATTAGGTCTTTCGCCGTCGGCTTCGGTAGGTGATAACCTTAGTCTTTTTGAGCCAATTCATGGCTCCTACCCGCAGGTGGCAGGCCAAAATAAGGCAAATCCTGTAGGGGCAATATTATCAGCGGCTATGCTCCTAAATTATGCTTTCGATATGACTGAGGAAGCAAAGGCTATTGAAGATGCCGTAGCAAAATCTATCGATCAAGGAATTTGTACCGAAGACCTAAAGGCGGAAGGAGCGTCATCAACCTCGTCTGTTGGAGATTTTATTGTTGAGCAAATTAGGGCAAAAGAACTCGTTTAGAAGAAAGAGAGCAATGTATTATAATAGCGAAAGTATCTTTTTTATCGATGGCAACTGGGCGAAGGCCAGTGAAACAAACATCGATGTGTTTAACCAGACCTTTCATTATGGGATTGGTGCCTTCGAAGGAATTAGAGCGTACCATACCCCAACGGGAATGAGTATGTTTAAAGCAACGGAGCATTACAAAAGACTACTTAACGGTGTAAAAACCTTACATCTAAAAATTGATTTTACCGCTCAGGAGTTGGTGGCTATCACCCATGAACTATTGGCTAAAAATGGCTTACGCAATGCCTATGTACGGCCCTTGGTATTTATGGGCCCAAATATGGAGCTAACACTTAAAGGAAAGCCAAGGATTTTAATTGCAGCCTGGGAATGGGGCGCATTATTAGGCAAAGAACAGCTCAATCTTGTGATTTCTAGTTATCAGCGTCCAGATCGAAGATCATTGCCCGCGACAGCCAAGTTAACAGGTAATTACACGAACTCAATTTTAGCGTCTCATGAGGCCAGGTTAAAGGGAGCCGATGAGGCCCTCATGCTTGACCAAAATGGTAATATTGCCCAAGCTCCGGGTGCTAATTTTTTCCTAGAAAAAGAAGGGGTATTATATACTCCTCCCGAAGGCAATATTATGCCAGGAATTACAAGAGCAACTGTTTTTGAATATGCTGCGGAATTAGGTTTCGAAATTCGCGAGCAGGATATATCTGTAGATATGATTCATGATGCCGACTCTGCGTTTCTTACAGGAACGGCCACGGAAATAGTTGGTATTAAATCCATCGAAGGAGTACAGATGAAAAAAGATTGGATCGACAGCATGGGCGTAATTTTAGCTGGCGTCTATCAGCATCGGATAAAGAGGGAGGAATCACATGGCTTAACGATCGGATAGATTCCTGAAATACCAATAAACTTAAGAAGGATAATACTTTAATGACAGAACTAAATAAATATAGTAAAACAGTTACGCAGGATCCAACTCAGCCTGCAGCTCAAGCCATGCTACATGGTATTGGGCTCACACGTGAGGACCTGAAAAAGGCACAAATTGGTATAGCCAGTACGGGTTACGACGGCAATCCGTGCAATATGCACCTCAACGGCCTGGCCGATACTATTAAGAAAAGTGTGAATGAGCAGGGTCAGGTTGGCCTGGTATTTAATACCATTGGAGTAAGTGATGGAATTTCCATGGGCACTCCTGGAATGCGTTACTCGCTTCCATCCAGAGACGTTATCGCCGATTCGATTGAAACCGTGATGAATGCGCAAAGCTATGATGCCCTCGTTGCTGTTGTAGGTTGCGATAAGAATATGCCTGGTGCTATGATCGCCATGAGCCGATTAGATCGGCCAGCGCTATTAGTTTATGGTGGCACTATAGCCCCCGGATACTATAAAGGGAAAAAGCTGGACATCGTTTCAGCTTTTGAAGCATTAGGAGAAAAATTTGCTGGTAACATCACCGAAGAAGACTTTCAAGGAGTGGTAGAAAGTGCAATTCCTGGCCCTGGAGCCTGTGGAGGAATGTACACAGCCAATACCATGGCTTCTGCTATCGAAGCCATGGGCATGAGTTTACCCTATAATGCCTCAAACCCTGCAATAAGTGAGGATAAGCAGCAAGAATTATTATCAGTTGGTCAGGCTATGAGAAATCTTCTCGAAAAGGATATCCGACCAAGCCAGATTCTTACAAAAAAGGCTTTTGAAAATGCGATTACGGTAGTGATTGTTCTAGGTGGTTCGACTAATGCCGTTCTCCATCTTATTGCCATGGCCAAAACTGCGAATGTTGACATTACACTTGATGATTTTCAGCGAATCAGTGATAAGACACCCTTTCTCGCAGACCTTAAACCAAGCGGTCAATATGTGATGGAAGACCTCTATAAAATTGGCGGAGTTCCGCTTGTAATGAAGATCCTTTTAGAAAAAGGGTATCTCCATGCCGATTGCCTTACGGTTACCGGAAAAACCATTGGAGAGAATCTTCAATCAGTAGAATTACCAGCAGATAACGCAATTATTAGTGGCTGGGATAAACCCATCAAGCAGAGTGGTCATCTACAGATACTATATGGGAACCTTGCTACGGAAGGATCAGTAGCAAAGATTACCGGTAAGGAAGGATTAAAATTTAGCGGAACGGCTAAAGTATTCGATTCGGAATATGCTGCCAATGATGGTATTAAAGAAGGAAAAGTAAAGGCAGGCGATGTCGTGGTTATCCGCTACGAAGGTCCCAAAGGAGGTCCCGGAATGCCGGAAATGCTTAAGCCAACGGCTTCTATTATGGGTGCTGGCTTAGGGAAAGAGGTAGCCCTAATCACCGACGGTCGTTTTTCTGGTGGTACACATGGTTTTGTTGTGGGGCATATAACGCCCGAAGCCCAAGTGGGTGGTACAATAGCCTTACTTAAGGACGGCGATATTATTCATATCAATGCCGAAACCAATAGCATTGAGGTAGAACTACCGGAAGAAGAACTTACTGCCAGGAGAAATCTATGGCAGGCACCCCCGCTCAAGAAAACGAGTGGTAGCCTTTATAAATATGCAAAACTAGTTTCTACGGCATCCGAAGGGTGCGTAACCGATCAATAATATGGGTACAACTACAATTAAAACACCTAATAAAACCAAGAAAGCCACTATCACAGGCTCAGAAGCTGTGATTAAGTCGCTTCTGGAAGAAGGTGTTGATACAATTTATGGATACCCCGGAGGTGCCATAATGCCTATTTATGATGCACTCTATCAATACGAAGATAAAGTGACACATGTGCTCACCCGTCATGAACAAGGGGCAGTGCATGCAGCGCAAGGCTATAGTCGTGCATCGGGTAGAACAGGGGTTTGCTTTGCAACCTCAGGGCCGGGCGCTACCAATCTTATCACAGGTATTGCTGATGCACATGTCGATTCTACTCCATTGGTTTGTATCACTGGTCAGGTTCCTTCTCCTTTTTTAGGTACTGCAGCTTTTCAGGAAATCGATATTATCGGGATTTCCATGCCAGTTACCAAATGGAATTTTCAGGTTACCCGCGCAGAGGAAATACCGGAAGCTATTGCTAAGGCCTTTTATATCGCAAGGTCTGGTCGTCCAGGGCCGGTTCTGATCGATATTACTAAGGATGCTCAGTTTGCAGAGTTTGAATTTAACTACAAACCTTGTCAGGGTATTCGGAGCTATAAACCTGTTCCGGAAATTGATGAACTTAAAATTAACGAGGCAGCAGAATTAATTAATAGAGCTGAACGACCATTAATTCTTGCGGGTCATGGCATTCTACTATCCAAGGCCGAACAAGAATTAACAGATCTGATGGAAAAGGCTGAAATCCCCGCAGCATGGACTCTATTAGGCTTGTCAGCGATGAAAGACGACCATCCACTCAATGTTGGTATGTTAGGGATGCATGGCAATTATGCACCAAATGTTCTTACCAACCAATGCGATGTCCTCATAGCCATAGGGATGCGCTTCGACGATCGAGTAACAGGCGATCTGAAAAAGTATGCCAAACAGGCCAAGGTGATTCACATAGAAATTGATCCATCTGAAATCGATAAAAATGTTAAAGCCGATGTTCCGGTAATGGGCGATGCTAAGGCTGTTCTTCAAATTCTTAACAAAAAGATTAAGCCTCAAACTCATAAGCCATGGCTTGCAAAGTTTGCTGAGCTCGATGCTATTGAGATGGAAAAAATTATTCTCGATGATACTGAGCCCACTTCAGGTGAAATTAAGATGGGAGAAGTAATTAATCGGGTTTCGGAGAAGACACATGGCGATGCTATTATCGTCTCGGATGTTGGCCAGCATCAAATGATGGCAGCCCGATATTATAAATTTCTAAAACATGATAGCCATATTACATCAGGCGGTTTAGGTACTATGGGTTTTGCCTTGCCGGCAGCCTTTGGAGCACAAATGGCGGCTAAAGATCGACAAGTAGTGGCTGTAATTGGTGATGGTGGCGTACAAATGACCATACAGGAATTGGGTACAATGATTCAATACAATGTGCCGGTTAAGATCATCATCTTAAACAACAATTTTCTGGGCATGGTTAGGCAGTGGCAGCAGCTGTTTTTCGAGCGACGCTATGCTTCTACGGAACTTGTAAACCCTGAGTTTTCGATTATTGCGAAAGGCTATGGAATGGAATCGAAGAAAATATCGCAACGTGCAGATCTCGATGGAGCACTGCAGGAAATGCTTGATCATGATGGGCCTTATTTGCTCGAAATTCTTGTAGAGAAAGAAGAAAATATATTTCCAATGATACCCAGCGGTGCTTCTGTAGAAGACATCAGACTAGAATAAAATGGAACCCAACGAAGAAAAAGAAATATTCACAATTTCGGCATTAACCGAAAACAAGAGTGGATTACTGAATGCAGTTACAATCATCTTTACCAGGCGTAAGATGAATATCGAAGCAATTAATGTCTCAGAGACTGAAGTTGCCGGTGTAAGTAGATTCACAATTCTGGTGAAAGAAACCCATAGTCGTGCTGAGCAAGTAGTTAAGCAAATTAACAAGCTTGTGGAAGTACTGGGGGCCTTCCTTTATCGGGATGAAGAGGTCTACTATCAAGAAATCGCATTATTTAAAATGGATACGGGAGCCTTCCTTGATAATAATACCATAGAAGGCATGGTGCGTAATAATGGCGCCAGAATACTTGTTATCGAAAAAGATCATATCATCATAGAGAAGACAGGTCATCGCCAGGAAATTCGTGACCTACGCGATAGTCTTGAGCCTTACGGCCTATTAGAATATGTGCGATCCGGTAGGATAGCCATCTCGAAATCCAAAAGGAAGACCGATGTGTTCCTGAAAGAGCTAGAGAAAACCAACTATTTTGAAAAAGAAAACAATCATAAATAAGAAAAAGCAGAAAAATGGCAAAAATTAATTTTGGAGGAGTAGAAGAAAATGTGGTAACTCGAGAAGAGTTTCCATTAGATAAAGCTCGTGAAACAATGAAAGACGAAACCATAGCCGTAATTGGTTATGGAGTTCAAGGGCCTGGTCAGGCATTAAATTTAAAAGATAATGGCTTTAACGTAATTGTTGGTCAGCGAAAAGAATCTAAGACTTGGGACAAAGCTGTTGCCGATGGCTGGGTACCGGGAGAAACTCTTTTTGAGATTGAAGAAGCGCTTGAGAAAGGCACAGTAATTCAGTATCTGCTTTCTGACGCTGCTCAGATCAAGGTATGGGATACTGTAAAAAAACACCTGAAGCCGGGCAAAACCTTATATTTCTCGCATGGTTTTGGCATAACCTATAAAGATAAAACGGGTATTATTCCTCCAGAAGATGTTGATGTAGTATTAATTGCTCCAAAAGGCTCAGGAACATCGTTAAGAAGAATGTTCCTTGAAGGACGCGGACTTAATTCAAGCTATGCTATTTATCAGGATGCAACCGGACAGGCTAAGGACAAGGTAATTGCACTGGGCATTGGCGTAGGATCAGGTTACCTCTTCGAAACTACTTTCGATCGTGAAGTTACATCAGACTTAACCGGAGAAAGAGGTACTTTGATGGGTGCGATTCAAGGATTATTCCGTGCTCAATACGAGGTGCTACGCGAAAATGGTCACTCACCATCCGAGGCCTTCAACGAAACGGTTGAGGAGGCAACGCAGTCTCTATACCCATTAATTGCAGAGAAAGGTATGGACTGGATGTATGCTAATTGCTCAACTACTGCACAACGTGGTGCGCTTGATTGGATGGATCCGTTCTATGAAGCAACCAAGCCAGTATTTCAGAAACTGTACCAATCGGTGAAAGATGGCATCGAAGCAGAGAAATCAATAGACTCTAACTCACAAGCCGACTACCGCGAGAAACTTGAAGTAGAACTTAAGGCTTTAGAAGATTCTGAAATGTGGAGAGCAGGTGCTCAGGTAAGAAAACTTCGCCCTGAAAACTAGTTAACGAATAACTTATTAGCTGTTGGAAACAGATCATCTTAAAATACCGCAGGCAATCGATATTGCCAACGCAAGGGAAAGACTCTCAGGAGTGGTTAAAAAAACGCCACTTCTGCAGAGCGATTCTTTGAGCGAACATTATCAAGCCAAAATATATCTGAAACGCGAAGATCTTCAGGTCGTGCGTTCTTATAAGATTCGTGGTGCTTATAATAAGATGGTAAAGCTGTCTGAAGCTGATAAACAGAATGGCGTAGTTTGCGCCAGTGCTGGTAATCACGCTCAAGGTGTTGCCTACGCTTGCAAGATCTTGGGTATCCATGGTACAATCTTTATGCCTACCCCAACACCGGGTCAGAAGGTAAATCAGGTTAAAACATTTGGTGGCGACAAGGTAGATATTGTTCTAATTGGCGACACTTTTGACGATGCCTATTTTGAGGCGGATAAATTTTGCCAGAAAAGTGAAGCAACATTTATCCATCCTTTTAACGATCCGGATGTAATTGCAGGTCAGGGAACCGTGGCTATTGAGATCTTAGAAAAAGCGAAAACGCCCATAGATTATTTGATTCTGCCAATTGGAGGAGGAGGTATGGCTTCAGGTGTTTCTACTTATTTTAAGGAACACTCTCCTGATACTAAAATTATTGCTGTAGAGCCAGAAGGGGCGGCAGCAATGCTGGCATCAATTAATGCCGGTGAGCTCACAACCCTCGATCATATCGATAAGTTTGTAGATGGTGCTGCAGTGAAAGCAGTAGGTGAACTTACCTACCGAATCTGCAAGGAGCAAATCGACAGGTTTATAACAGTTCCAGAAGGGCTTATCTGTACGACCATACTTAAAATGTATAACGAAGAGGCGATTGTTGCCGAACCGGCAGGAGTACTGAGTATTGCAGCCCTTAAAATCTTGCATGAAGAAATAAAAGGTAAGCACGTGGTATGTATGCTAAGCGGTGGCAATAACGACATCGTGCGTACTGAAGAAATCAAAGAACGCTCACTCCTTTATGAAGGTCTGAAGCATTACTTTATTGTTAGTTTTCCACAGCGGGCGGGAGCTTTACGCGAATTTTTGGTTGACGTGCTAGGTCCAAATGATGATATCACCCATTTTCAGTATTCTAAAAAGAATAGCCGAGAACGAGGTCCTGCTGTGATTGGCGTTGAACTTAAATATAAATCAGACTTTGATGGCCTGGTTGAGCGCTTGAACAAACTTAATTTTAAGTATGAGTACTTGAATAAGAATCCAGAGCTGTTCCACCACTTGATTTAATAAGCAAATCCTATTCTTGAATAATTTGAATGAATAATCTAAACCGAAAGGATAAATATGTAACAAGCAATCAGCCTTCTTCAGGCTTATATTGCGAAGACCTGGAACACGATTCTTGTGGGATTGGATTTGTTGCGCATATAAAAGGTAAGAAAAGCCATAAAATCATTAAGGATGGCTTGACAATGCTCGCCAATATGGAGCACAGGGGTGGGTGTGGTTGCGATGCCGAATCTGGTGATGGCGCTGGAATACTTGTGCAAACCCCACATACATTTTTGAAGGAAGAATGCGAAAAAATCGGGATTGACCTTCCTGATTATGGTGAATATGGGGTAGGAGCCATGTTTTTTAGTGCAGTGCCTGGTGTAGCGGAAGCAACCAAGGAAAGGCTTCATTTGCATCTCGATCAGTTAGGGTTTGAATTGTTAGGGTATAGAAAAGTACCGACCAATAATGAAGTCATAGGCTCAGAGGCTGGAATATCTGAGCTCCCAATCGAGCAGATTTTTGTACGATTAAAGGATAGGACCGCAAGTCCGGAATTATTAGAAAGAAAACTTTTTGTGTTGCGAAAGCATACGACACATTCCATTGGTAAATCAGCAAATGAAGTGCCAGGCAATAACTATATGTTCTACTGGCTTTCTTTATCACACAAAACACTGGTATATAAAGGTATGCTCCGTACGAATCAGTTGGGAGCATATTACCCGGATCTGACTGACCCCCGCTTCACGTCTGCGCTGGCTTTAGTACACTCAAGATTCTCTACCAACACAGTACCACAATGGAAGCTTTCACAACCCTTCCGATATATTGCGCATAATGGAGAAATTAATACGATTCGCGGAAATGTGAACTGGATGGTAAGTAAGCAAAACCTCTTTAAAAGTGAGTATTTCACACCCGAAGAATTTGATTTACTCCTACCTATCTGTGATAAAAAACATTCTGATTCTGCCAATCTCGATAGCATAGTCGAAATTCTTGCCCTGAGCGGTCGATCGTTACCGCATGCCATGATGATGGTAATTCCGGAAGCGTGGCAGGAAAATGATAAGATGGACCCTAAAAAAAGGGCGTTTTATGAATATCATGCTCAACTCATGGAACCATGGGACGGGCCTGCTTCAATATCCTTTACAGATGGTGAGGTTATTGGGGCAACCTTGGATAGAAATGGCTTGAGACCATCACGATATTTGGTTACGGACGATGATATCGTTGTAATGGCCTCTGAAGCAGGAGCCCTTCCTGTTCCCGAAGAAAAAATCGTTAAGAAAGGCCGACTGCAGCCAGGCAAAATCTTTGTGGTAGACCTATTGCAAGGCCGCATTGTAGAGGATGAAGAACTGAAGACTGAATTGGCTAATCAGCATCCCTATCAGGAGTGGTTAGATCAAGGCAAAATTCGACTTAAAGAATTACCTAAGGGCAAAGAAGATTCTACCTTAACAAGTCTTGGGTTATTACGACAACAAATTGCCCAAGGCTATACCAGTGAAGATCTCAAAGTAATATTGGGCCCAATGGCTAATTCAGGGACCGAACCATTAGGCTCGATGGGTGCAGATATTCCTTTACCGCCCTTATCTAATAAGTACCAGCATTTATCGAATTTTTTTAAACAGCTTTTTGCTCAGGTTAGTAATCCGCCGATAGATCCGATTCGTGAAAAAATGGTAATGTCTCTTTTTTCAAATATAGGTAGAAACTTAAATGCGCTGGAAGCTACAGCCGATCATGCCAAGCATATACAGCTGCAACATCCAGTTTTACTGAATAAGCATCTAGCGAGATTGCACGATCTAAATTATAAAGGGTTCCGATCTGAGGTTATTGATACTACCTTCTTGGCCTCAGAGGCATTAGAAGAGGTACTCGATCGAATTTGTGAGCAAGCAGAAATTGCAATACGATACGGCGTTACAGTACTAGTACTTAGCGATCGCCACATTGATGACGATAGAATTCCCTTGCCTTCACTGCTTGTGCTGGGAGCGGTGCATCAGCATCTGGTGAAGAAAGCAATTCGGGCGAACGCTGCACTAATTGTAGATGCCGGCGACGTACGAGAGACCCATCATTTCGCTGCATTAATAGGCTATGGAGCCAATGCGGTTTGTCCCTATTTAAGTCTTGCAACAATTGCCCAGTTGTCTGAACAAGGTCTATTGGCAGATGGTATTACCGTAGAAAAGGCCTATGAAAATTATAGTGCAGCAGTTGGGTATGGACTGAGGAAAATATTCTCTAAAATGGGAATTTCTACTTATCAGTCATATCAGGGGGCGCAGATATTTGAGATTCTTGGTTTGAATAAGGAAGTAGTTGATAAATGCTTTACTAAATCAGTTTCCAGAATAGAGGGAATTGGCTTTAAAGAAATCAAAAACATGGTTGTTAGTCAGCATAAGCTGGCCTACCCTACGATTAAAGCAGAAGGCGAAATACTGGAAGAAGGAGGTGTTTACCAATGGAAAAAGAAAGGCGAAGCTCATTTGTTTGATCCTACCGCAATCCATTTGCTTCAAAAATCGACCAGGACTAACGATTATACCACGTACAAGAAGTTTGCAAATCATATTAACGACCAATCGCAGCAGGCAATAACCTTGCGCGGTCTTCTATCTTTCCGAAAAAGCACATCAGTGCCCCTCGAGGAGGTTGAGCCTGCAGAAAATATTATGAAGCGGTTTGCTACCGGGGCGATGTCTTTCGGGTCCATTTCATACGAAGCGCATAGCACCTTAGCGATAGCGATGAACCGGATTGGCGGTAAATCTAATAGTGGCGAAGGCGGTGAGGATGAGGCTAGATATCAAATAAACAAAAATGGAGATTCGGAAAGGTCGGCGATAAAGCAGGTTGCTTCGGGAAGATTTGGCGTTACCAGTAATTACCTAGCGAATGCTGATGAAATCCAGATAAAGATGGCTCAGGGCGCGAAACCGGGAGAAGGGGGTCAGTTGCCGGGGCATAAAGTAGATGATTGGATTGGTAAAGTAAGACATTCCACCCCGGGTGTTGGCTTAATCTCTCCACCGCCACATCATGATATTTATTCTATTGAGGATCTCGCTCAGTTAATTTATGATTTAAAAAGATCCAATCGTGATGCAAGAATAAACGTCAAACTCGTGTCTGAGGCAGGTGTTGGTACCATAGCTTCGGGGGTGGCAAAAGCCAAAGCCGATGTGGTACTTATTGCCGGTCACGACGGGGGTACGGGAGCCTCGCCACTTAGTTCTATTCAGCATGCCGGGCTACCATGGGAGCTAGGCTTGGCCGAAGCACATCAGACCTTATTACGGAATAAGTTAAGAAATAGAATAACTGTTCAGACCGATGGTCAAATTAGAACAGGAAGAGATTTGGCTATCGCAACGCTACTAGGTGCCGAAGAATGGGGTGTAGCTACGGCAGCCTTGGTGGTAGAGGGCTGTATAATGATGCGCAAGTGTCACTTAAATACTTGTCCGGTAGGGGTTGCTACACAAAATCCAGACTTGCGAAAGAAATTTACAGGCGACCCCGATCATGTGGTCAATTATTTCAAATTTTTAGCAGAAGATTTGCGTGAGATAATGGCTGAACTTGGTTTTAGGACGGTAAATGAAATGGTAGGCCAAGTTCATAAGTTAAAGGTAGCGGAAAGAGTAGAGGACACCCCTTTCGCATTACTCGATTTTTCGCCGATCCTGTATCAGGTAGAAGTCGCTGAAACGGATGGTGCTTTTAAGCAAGTGGATCAGATTCACGAATTATCGCTGCATATGGATTGGCATTTAATCGATGTGGCCAAACCAGCTTTAGAAGAGAAACAATCTGTTGAGGCAGTATTCAGTGTAAAAAATACTGATCGCGCAATTGGAACTATGCTTTCGAATGAAATATCCAAAAAGTATGGTAGTGAAGGCCTGCCTTCTGGAACAATCAGCTATACATTCGAAGGTTCTGCGGGACAAAGTTTTGCTGCATTTGCAACCAAAGGTATTGCCTTCCAAATAAAAGGAGAAGCAAACGATTATTTTGGAAAGGGGCTTTCTGGGGCCGAAATATCGGTTACTCCCTCAGATCAATCGAATCTTGTAGCTAGTGAGAATCAGATTATTGGTAATGTGGCCTTATATGGTGCAACTTCGGGTACCGCCTTTATTAATGGATTAGCGGGCGAACGGTTTGCCGTAAGAAATTCTGGAGCAACCGCAGTTGTAGAAGGAGTGGGCGATCATGGTTGTGAATATATGACGGGTGGCTCAGTGGTAGTGTTAGGAGACATAGGAAGAAATTTTGCTGCCGGCATGAGTGGTGGCGTTGCCTATCTTTTGGATGGGGCAGGAAAAAATAGCGATAGTATTAATATGGAAATGGTGGATGTAGATCCAATGGATGATGCAGATAAAGAACGAGTGTTCGACCTCATTTCAGACCATTTTAATATTACAGGATCTGCTAATGCCAAAGATATTATTAAATACTGGCGCGCCCGCCAAAATGAATTTATTAAGGTTATGCCACGTGATTATAAACGGGCTTTAGAAATCAGGATGAAGAACAAAATAGGGGTAGGTAATGGGTAAACCAACAGGATTTCTTGAGATAGAGCGTAAAGATCTTCACGATCAGGATCCGGCAAAGCGGATAAGCCATTGGAATGAGTTTCATGACCAAATGAGTGAGCCCGAAATTAGGGATCAGGCAGCTCGTTGTATGGATTGCGGCGTGCCATTTTGCCATACGGGTACGGAGTTAAATAATGGCGCATCGGGTTGTCCGGTTTATAATCTCATTCCAGATTGGAATGACATGATTTATAGAAATCAGTGGCAGGAGGCTGTAAAGCTTCTTCTGAAAACCAATAACTTTCCAGAGTTTACTGGACGAGTATGTCCAGCACCTTGCGAAGGGGCCTGCGTTCTTGGTATCAATGAGCCTGCTGTAACCATTAAAAACCATGAGTATGCCATTATCGAGAAGGCATTCGCCGAAGGTTGGATCACAGCGCATCCTCCACAAAATAGAACGGATAAAACGGTCGCCATCATTGGCTCAGGTCCGGCCGGTTTGGCTGCTGCTGATGAGTTAAACAAAGAAGGTCATACCGTTACAGTTTTTGAGCGGGATGATCGGCCGGGAGGCTTACTGATGTATGGGATTCCGAATATGAAATTGGATAAGCAGCTTGTTGTGAATCGCCGAATTGATTTGATGCAAGCGGAAGGTATCATTTTTAAGACGAATACAGCAATAGGCAAGGACATTAGCCTAAGTGAAGTCCACCAGAAATTTGATGCTGTGATTCTCGCAACTGGAGCAACCATTCCCCGCGACCTACCGGTTTCCGGACGAGATCTTAAGGGAGTACATTTTGCGATGGAATTTCTTAAGCAGAATACCCAGAGCTTATTAGACAGTGAGCTGAAAGACCAAAAATTTATTAATGCAGCAGGTAAGAAAGTAGTTGTGATAGGCGGTGGAGATACCGGGACTGATTGCGTTGCTACTGCCCTAAGGCACGGTTGTAAATCAGTGGTTCAATTAGAAATTATGGCTCAACCTCCAGCCATACGAGCAGAGGACAACCCTTGGCCGGAATTTCCTTTGGTTTATAAGCTTGATTACGGACAGGAAGAAGCCAAAGCAGTACAAGGATCTGATCCGCGACGCTACCAAATGCTAACAAAAGGTATAGCAGGCGATAAGTCTGTTACGGGCTTAGAGGTAGCACAGATAGAGTGGGTTACAGAAGATGGCAAGCGATTTCCACGTGAGTTAAAGGGGACTGAAACTAAGATTGAAGCTGATCTTGTTTTACTTGCTATGGGTTTTGTAGGTGCAGAGAGGGAAGGGTTCGAAGAAAGCGTTCAGTTTAGTAATCAAGGGACAGTAGAAGCTGAATTCAACAAATATCAAACCACTATGGAGGGCGTCTTTGCCGCGGGCGACTGCAGGAGAGGGCAAAGTTTAGTAGTATGGGCAATTAACGAAGGACGGGGTGCTGCGAAGCAGTGTCATCACTACTTAAGTGAGCAGTTAAAATGGGACTAATCAATAAATTTCAGACTAACTTTTGTTTTTTGATTAGTTTTCCGCAGCTTTGGCGTAACAATGAGAAAAATCAATACATATTTTAACTATTTCTTTTTTTATTTCTGGAACAAGTTCCGGGGCTGAAGAAATAGTTTGATGTGTATCAAAATATAGAGCTCCGGTTGAAAGATCGGAGCTTTTTTTTGTCAAAGCCGAAATAGAATTATGAGGGTTTTATGTTATGAGTAAATTGAAAATCGGTATTCAAGGAATAAAGGCGTCATTTCATGATATGGCGGCACGGGCCTATTTCACCAATGATGAAATTGAGCTGGTAGAAATTCGCGATTTTAGATCTCAAGCCGAGGCCGTGGCTAAAAACGAGGTAGATTATGCCGTAATGGCTATCGAGAATACAATAGCAGGCAGTATTTTACCTAATTATGGGTTCATAGAGGAGTTTGGTCTCCATATTTTGGGCGAAGAGTACTTACGGATTTCCATGCAGCTCATGGCCTTACCAGGAACAAAGCTGCAGGATATTACTGAGGTTAGGTCGCATCCCATGGCAATCAGGCAAAGTATGAAATTTTTGCGTGACTACCCAGATTGGAAAATCTCTGAGGTTCCTGATACCGCATTAAGTGCCAAAGAGATCAAAGAAAGAAAGCTCGAAGGTATTGCTGCGATTGCTGGTAGTTTAGCTGCGACCACGTATGGCTTAGATATTATTGCGCCGGATATCGAAACGAATAAACAGAATTATACGCGCTTTCTGGTATTAGGGAATCGGAAAGAGAATCAAGTTCAGGAGAGCGACAAGTCATCCTTGCGTGTAATTCTATCACATACGCCGGGGTCCTTGTCACGAGCATTACAGGTATTAAACGAGTACGGTATTAACCTTACAAAAATTCAATCTGTGCCAATAATTGGCAAACCGTATGAATATGCCATTCATTTTGATATCGAGTATAGCGACTATATGATTTATAAAACAGCAATGGAGCAAATTGCGGATATGGCCAGAGAAATTAGTGTATTGGGGATTTATAAAAAGGGGCCAGCTCCGGTTAAGGTATGATTAAGATAGCAGACAGGCTCCAAAAGGTGGAAGAGTACTACTTCTCCAAAAAGCTCGAAGAAATTAGGCAACTTCGAGATGAAGGCTATGAGGTCTTAAATCTAGGCATTGGCTCCCCAGATTTACCTCCCGAACAAGGGGTCGTGGATGAGCTCGTTCAAAGTGCCAGTAGCTCCCAAAATCATGCATATCAATCGTATAGGTCTTCTGCTGAATTACGAGAATCGATGAGTCGGTATTACTTTAATACCTTTTCGGTGAAGCTTGACCCTCAGTACGAAATCTTACCACTGCTTGGCTCGAAGGAAGGCATTATGTACATCTCCATGGCTTTCCTAAACCCCCTAGACACCGTATTGGTGCCTAATCCGGGCTACCCAGCCTATAGCGCCATTGCCAATTTATTAGGGGCTAATGTGCAAACTTATGATCTTGTTGAAGAGAACAACTGGCAGCCAGATTTCGACGCCCTAGAGACCTATGATCTAGAAAAGGTAAAAATGATGTGGGTAAACTACCCGCATATGCCAACAGGCACCAATGCCGGAGAAGACCTATTTCAAAGGTTGGTATCGTTTGCCAAGGAGCATGACATACTCCTCTGCAACGATAACCCCTATAGTCAAATACTTAATGAGCACCCAGTCTCGATCCTTAAGTTCGATCCAGATCTTTCGCATACAATTGAGCTCAATTCATTGAGCAAATCATTCAATATGGCTGGATGGCGTGTCGGCATGGTTCTCGGTCATAAAAAATATGTTGATGGGATTTTACAGGCAAAAAGCAATGTCGATTCTGGCATGTTCCTACCTATACAGCATGCTGCAGCCAAAGCACTACAACTGGATCAGGATTGGCACGATGGCCGTAATGATATTTATGAAAACAGAAGAGTGCTGGCGGAAAAAATTGTTCAAAATTTAGGATGTAGTATTCGACCCAATCAGGTTGGCATGTTTGTTTGGGCGAAATTACCGGAAGAGTATCAGGATGCTCATCAACTAGTAGATGACCTACTACATAATGCGCATGTTTTTGTAACCCCTGGAGAGATTTTTGGATCGAATGGCAAGCGTTATATCCGCTTATCACTTTGTTCCGATCAAATAATTTTAGAAAAAGCTTTAGAAAGAATTAACCAATGGCAAGCAAAGAAAAAACAATTGGTATAGTCGGACTTGGCTTGATTGGGGGCTCCGTGGCATTAAAGCTGCGAGCGGAGAACTATGTCGAAAAAATAATTGGCTTTGATGATAACGCCAAGCATCAGGAAATGGCTGAGGCCTTGGGCCTAATTGACGAGCAGGTAACATTAGATGAGTTGTGCAAGAATTCAGACTTAATTCTTATCGCAATTCCTGTTAACCATGCGTTAGTAGTTTTGCCAAAAATATTAAACTCAGTGCCGGAATCGACAGCGGTAGTGGACTTTGGTTCCACTAAAAGTAAAATTGCACAGCTTGCTGATAGTTTTAAAAATCGAGATCAATTTGTTGCCAGCCACCCGATTGCAGGAACAGAAAATACAGGACCTATGGCAGCTTTCCCTGATTTGTACAAGGGTAAAGTTAATATCATTTGTGACCCTGAGAAATCATCTAAGGAGGTGCTCGATCGTGTTGAAGCAATGATTACAGCTCTAGGCATGCGAATTAAGTATATGGACAGCAATGCCCATGATCGGCATATCGCATATGTCTCGCATATGTCGCACATTAGCTCTTTTATATTAGGACAGACTGTGCTCGAGGTTGAGAAAGATGAGGATAATATTTTTGATATGGCCGGTAGTGGTTTTGCGAGCACGGTTCGACTGGCTAAAAGTTCGCCAGAGATGTGGGCTCCTATATTTACCGAAAACGCTGAGAATGTACTGCGGGTCTTAGACCATTACATTAAAAATTTGAATCAGTTCAGGTCTTTAATTGTTGATGAGAAAGAAGAGAAATTGAAAGAAATAATGTCAGAAACGAATAAAATTAGAAAAGTGTTAGAGGGAGAAAAGGCTGATTAAGGCCTCCTATAAATTAGAAAAGAATATGAATTTAAATTTGAATATTGAGCCCTTATCGTCTTGGGCACCCGTTAGTGAACTTCCATTATTAATTGCAGGACCATGTAGTGCGGAGTCGGAAGAACAAGTAATGGAAACGGCCAAGCTAATCGAGAAAGACCATCGTGCCATGGTGTACAGAGCTGGCCTCTGGAAACCCAGAACGAGACCTGGAACTTTTGAAGGAGTAGGGTACAAAGGATTAGACTGGCTTAGAAAAGTTAAGGAAAACACCCGATTACTAACAGCAACGGAAGTTGCAAAGGGAGAACATGTTAAACTTGCTATTGCCTCAGGAGTGGATATTCTATGGATCGGTGCCAGGACTACCGTGAACCCATTTTCGGTGCAGGAAATTGCCGATGCTCTTGAAGGCAACGACGTTCCCGTACTTGTAAAAAATCCAATTAATCCTGACTTACAGCTTTGGATAGGGGCACTGGAAAGAATTCATGGTGCTGGAATTACGAAGCTAGGAGCAATCCATCGTGGTTTTTCACCAACCAGCGATTCAATTTATCGAAATGATCCTACCTGGAAATTGCCCATAGAATTACAGAGCTTGCTCCCAGATCTACCTATCATATGTGACCCAAGTCATATCGGTGGGAAGAGAGAACTAATTGAGCCAGTTAGTCAGAAGGCCTTTGACCTTCAGATGGCAGGGTTGATGATCGAAACGCATATAAACCCGGAAGTTGCATTGAGTGATGCTAAACAACAGATTACGCCTTCTTTCTTAACGGAAATATTAGATGAAATTGTTTGGCGTCATGCTAATGCAGACAATAAGGAGTTTGCACAAAGCCTTGAGTCACTTCGTGGAAGTATCGATGATTTGGATTTGAAACTTATTGAAACACTTGCGCAGCGAATGGGGCTCGTAGATGAGATTGCGGCATTGAAAAAGCAAAGCGATGTAACTATTTTACAAGTTAGCAGATATAAGGAAATGATGGAAACCAGATTGCGTGAAGCTGAAAGCAAATCGGTTAGTCCAGAATTTGTTAAAGCTATTTTCGAAGTCATTCACCAAAATTCTATACGTCGCCAAGAGACTATTATGAATGCTGATTAAGTTTATTAGTTTTGCGTGATTAAAAAAGATGATCAGGTTACTGATTATCTGTATCGCAACACAATGAAGTACATCATTTATATATTATTACTCTTACCGGGTTATCTTACGGCGCAGCCCGACTATTCCGTTTATTTGGAAAAGGCGAACGCAAGCGCTGACTTTTGTGAGGAGTTTCTTGAAATAATGACGGAGCAAAAAGATGAAAGCAGTACGGCCATGGGTTATTTTGCCCTAGCTACTATGCTTCAGGCGAAGCGATATCCTAATCCATTTACCAAGCTTTCATATTTTAACAAGGGCAAGAAAATTCTTGAGGAAACTATTCAGAGTAATCCAGGCAATGTAGAACTACGTTTTTTGCGTTTTGCCGTTCAGACCGAGGTTCCAGGAATCTTACTCTATTTCAATGAGATCGAAGAAGATCAGGGGTATTTAGATGCTCATCTGCGGCAATCGAATGATAGATTAGCGAGTAGAATACAGAAGTATTATTCGCTAAAAGACATCGCTATTGATTCTTAATTTGGCTCCCTAGCGAACCAGATTTTGTTGCCATCGCCAGGCATCTTCCAAGGCATCTTCTAGCCCTAATTCTGCTGTCCAGCCAAGCATCTTTGTAGACTTGTCCACAGATGCGTATACCTGCTCAACATCTCCTTCACGCCGATCCCCAATCCGATAATTGAGTGATTCGCCGGTTACTTTCTTAAAAGTTTCGATCACCTCTAGCACCGAATTTCCTTTGCCAGTTCCAACATTAACAAAGTCGTACATTTTTGGGTGACTATTCAGGTACTCCAGCGTTTTTACGTGCGCTTTTGCTAAATCAACAACATGAATATAATCGCGAACATTAGACCCATCGGGGGTGCCATAGTCATTGCCAAATACAACTAGTTCTTTGCGAATTCCTGCTGCAGTTTGTGTAACAAAGGGGATAAGGTTATTTGGTACTCCTATGGGTAATTCACCAATTTTAGCAGAAGGATGAGCGCCAATTGGATTAAAATAACGCAAGGCAATCGCCGAAAGTGTTTCGCTACTTGTTACTGTGTCTTTAATGATCTGCTCACTCACCTGCTTGGTGTACCCATAAGGTGACATCGCCGTTTTTACTGGAGATTCTTCGGTTACAGGCAGGCTATCGGGTGTGCCATATACCGTGCATGATGATGAAAATACCAAATTGGAGCATTTAATCTTATTCATAGCCTCCAGCAGAACAATTAGCGAAATGAGGTTATTGTTGTAATAGGCTAGCGGTTTTTCAACAGATTCGCCAACGGCCTTAAGTGCAGCGAAATGGATTACTCCATCTGGGTTTTCAATTTTAAATACATTGTGCATAAAGGTAGCGTCTGTACAATCACCTTCATAGCATTTAACCCGATTGCCTATGATTTCCCGTAGTCCATCAAGTACTGACGGCTCTGAATTAGAAAAATTATCAACGATTATGGGCTCATAGCCGCTATTGTGGAGTTCTACTACAGTATGAGATCCAATGAAGCCAGCTCCTCCAGTTACTAAAATCTTGTTCATTTTTTTATGAAACCTTCAAAGGTGTTATGCTCTTTTTTGTATAATTCTTCTTGCGGCAGACTTTTAAAATAGTCGTATGTTATCTTAAGGCCTTCACTCCGCGATACCTGCGGTTCCCAGCCAAGAATTTCTTTTGCCTTATCAATCTTTGGTTGACGCTGCAATGGATCATCCTTTGGTAGAGGTTTATAGATAACTTTTTGGGTAGTACCCGTTAATTTGATGATTTCTTCGGCAAATTCACTGATCGTAATTTCTACAGGATTGCCAATATTTACGGGGTAAACATAATCGCTAAAGAGTAAGCGATAAATTCCCTCGACCAAGTCGTCTACATAACAAAAAGATCTTGTTTGTGAGCCATCGCCAAAAACTGTAAGATCCTCT
This sequence comes from uncultured Cyclobacteriaceae bacterium, assembly GCA_965368405.1. Classification (GTDB taxonomy): domain Bacteria; phylum Bacteroidota; class Bacteroidia; order Cytophagales; family Cyclobacteriaceae; genus S012-113. The sequence goes on along the minus strand of CBDUMS010000033.1, from coordinate 4,587 downwards.
CCCCTTAAAGCCTGCCCTATAAACGCAGGAAGTACCCGACCATCGTTTAATCTCATCCGAGGACCATAGGTATTAAAAATTCGAACAATTCGAATATCTAAATTATGATAAGTGTGGTAGGCCATAGTCATGGCTTCCTGAAACCTCTTCGCTTCGTCGTATACGCCACGTGGTCCTACCGGGTTTACATTACCATAGTATTCTTCAGGCTGTGGATGTACTGTTGGATCGCCATAAACTTCGGATGTAGAGGCAATCATCATGGTAGCTTTCTTATCTTTTGCCAGGCCCAGCAAATTATGTGTCCCCAGCGATCCTACTTTTAACGTTTGAATTGGAATTTTTAAATAGTCTATCGGACTGGCAGGAGAAGCGAAATGTAGAATGTAGTCTAGTTCTCCAGCAATATGAACATAATTAGATACATCGTGCTCTACGAATTCAAAGTTCTTATTCGAAAACAAGTGCTCTATATTTTTGATGTCACCAGTGATCAGATTATCCATACCAATCACTTTAAAGTCTTCCTTTATGAAGCGATCGCAAAGATGTGAACCAAGAAAACCAGCGGCGCCGGTTATGAGTACAGTTTTTTTAGCCATGGATAACTTCTTTTCTACCTACGCTAAAATAATCAAAGCCTAGTTCATCCATATGCTCCACTTCATATAGATTTCGCCCGTCAAAAATTACTGGTGATGTTAATTTTGCTTTTATTGTCTCAAATTCAGGTGTTCTAAATACCGGCCACTCCGTAACGATAAGAAGTGCGTCGGCGTTATTCAACGCTTCGTACTGATCATTGCAAAAAGTGATTTTGTCACCGTAGATAGCCTTCACATTTTCCATCGCTTCAGGATCGAAAACCTGCACATTGGCACCCATCTTCAATAATTCATCAATATTATATAGCGCCGGTGCTTCTCTAATGTCATCAGTATTTGGTTTAAATGCTAACCCCCAAATCGCTATGGTTTTACCCGCCAAATCGCCATTAAAATATGAGCTTATTTTAGGGATGAGCATAGTTTTTTGGGCTGTATTGATAGACATTACAGCATTCAATATCTTGAAATCATAGTCCACTTCAACAGATGATTTTGCAAGTGCCTGTACATCTTTTGGGAAACAACTGCCACCATAGCCTATGCCTGAAAACAAAAACCGTTTTCCAATTCTAGAATCCGTTCCAATACCCTTTCGAACCATATCTACATCGGCCCCTAATCGGTCACATAGATTGGCTATTTCATTCATGAACGTGATTTTAGTGGCAAGGAAAGAATTGGCTGCATACTTGGTAAGTTCTGCCGATCGTTCATCCATATAAATTATAGGGTTCCCTTGGCGCACTAATGGGGCATAAAGCTCATCCAATAATTTTTTAGCTTCATTAGATTGCGTTCCAATAACCACCCGGTCTGGCTTCATAAAGTCTTCTACCGCTACACCCTCACGAAGAAACTCAGGGTTTGAAACTACATCGAAAGGAGCAGATGTATTGGCGGCCACCGCAGCAAAAACTTTTTCCGCGGTACCAACAGGAACCGTGCTTTTATCAACGAGAACCGTATAGTTCTTAAGAATAGGGCCAAGATCTTCGGCAACTTTTAAGATATATTGTAGGTCGGCCGAACCGTCTTCACCCGGAGGAGTTGGCAGGGCCAGGAAAATAATTTTCGCTCCTTCAACACCCTCCTGTAACGAGGTTGTAAATTCTAGTCTGCCTTGTCTTGTGTTCCTTTCAAACAAAGTTTCTAAACCAGGCTCATAGATAGGGATTTTTCCGCCCTTTAGCTGGTTAACTTTGTTTTCGTCAATATCTACGCAGGTAACATGATTTCCTGTTTCTGCAAAACAAGTTCCTGTAACCAGACCTACATACCCGGTTCCTACCACTGCAATTTTCATATGAATTAAGGTTTAATAAGAGGTGCAAAAATAAGCCTAAAGCCTATAAATACCTCATTTTTGTCTAGATTGACCGTTTATTTTTTTAGTTCTACTTCATAGGATTTCATGTCCCATTGTAGGGAGAGAAACGCTTTACTATCACGCTCGATTATATCAATTGTAAAAGACTCCACCGGAGCAGGTAGTTCGCTCGAACTCATCTCTACTCTTCCAAGATCCTTAGCCGGATCATAGGTTCTTCCATTCTGACCAGTTTGCTTGTTTACTATTAGTTCGCAGGTTTCATCAAAGGGAATTGTAAATAAGGTGTATTCACCAGCAGGCACCTTGAGTTCATTTATTTGAATAGGCGTATCAATTTTAAAATGTGTGGCGCGATTTGCCCCAGTCCGCCAGCGTTCGCCATATTTTACTAACGAGCCCCAAATTTCGCGGCCACGCTTCGAAGGGGTCCCAAAATCAATTTCATAAGAAACGCCTAAAACTGTTTTGGTGGTATTACCACGCCCTGAGAGCGCCCCAATTCCTTTGCCAGATTTTTCGGCTTGAATAAAGCTGTTTTGGATTTCGTCGAAATTGATCGTCTCATGGCGTGTAACTAGCAGCTTACGTGTAGTTTGTGATGCGTCAAGTTCAAGAAGAGCTCCGTTTTCGTCAATTTTAACCCCCATTGCCCCTCTGCTTGGGTGTATTATGGCCATAGAATCGGCACTAATTTTTTTAACCTTAAACTTAAAGGTTCTTGTTCCTGACCAAACTTGTTGCTCTAATTCAGCACCTTCTTCCAGTCCAAGGCCATTTTTCAACATGATTTCAAATGGCCAATGTATCATATCCACGAAAGGGATAACCGCTTTTTCTGCAGCGATTAATTTTTCAATTTCACCATTTCGCAATCGCACATAAAGACTATCCTTTTTCCACTCAGCCAACTCCGTATTAATCACTTCATTATTCAATGGGTTTTGCGAAACAGCTCTATAAATCTCTTTGTCAGCACTTGTTGAATAACCGTAAGAGACCAATTGTAATCGTGGAGATCTTAATAGGGCGGTTGCTGTTATACTATCTGGGTATTGGGTTATTTTTTCAACAGCAAGGGTGTCATTTCCTAACTTGGTTACAAAATAAAAAGTCTCCTCAACTTGCTGATTTGGTTGATTGATACAAGATATTAAACCGAGGTCAATAATGATTAGTGTGAGTAAAATAATCCCTGTCTTTTTCATGTCATTTTTTTATAATAAGGATAAAAATAATAACTCCTGACGAGAGATAGCTGCCTTCTCCAGCAATGTGGTTCTTACTTAGGTAAATTTGCTCGACCAAATTTTGTAAAAAAACATCAACTTGCGCTGAATTTGGATGTAATTCGTTAATAATCTTCTTAACTTGATCTCAATATTATTTTTGCAGATATGAAGAAAATCATTGTTGTATTTAGTTTGTTTCTTGTGCTTTCAGAAACCTTTGGCCAGACAAGCCATTACTGGACCGAGAGTTATGGCACCCGATCGATGCTCCTCAATGGGGTTGTAATAGGCAGTGTAGAGGATTTAGGAGCAGTATACTATAATCCTGCCAGGCTGTCTCAGTTTGAATCTCCCGCTTTTGTTATCTCAGGTCAGGTTTACCAGCTTGAAGGGCTGAAGCTTGAAAATGGTTTGGGAGATGGCATCGATTTAGAAAGATCTCAGTTTGGATCGGGACCTTCTCTTGTTTCAGGTACCTTTAAAGTAGGGTTCTTGGAAGGACATCAATTCGCCTATGCATTTCTAACTCGAGTGAAATCCGAAAATAATTTTTCTTTTGCAGTAGAAACGGAAGGAGACTATGTTTCGCGGTTTCCTGGAGATGAGTATTTCAGTGGTCAAATCACTAGTACTAATACAGTTCGTGATGAATGGATGGGTCTAAGCTGGTCCTACCCGCTTAACGAAAAAATTAGTATTGGCGCAACCGGGTTCTACTCCAATTTAGAAAGAAATGCCGGTCTTAGGACGCAGGAACAGGCTTATTCTGTCGATTCTGGTACGGTAATCCGAATACAGAAGAGATCCTATGGGTTTAAATCACAGAGTATCTTGGGTAAGTTCGGTATTAGTTATAAAGGGGAAAAACTAACCGCTGGATTAACTGTGACAACCCCAAAACTGGAAGGTATTACATCAGGCAATACGAGCTACGAGACTTTTCTATCCGGCATAGATACTACGGCTAATGATGATTTAACGGATGTCTATGTGATAAATAATCAAGGTAATTTAGAGACTCAACATAATACGCCTTGGTCCGTTGGCGTTGGTGCGGGTTTTCGATTAGGCAAACGAAGTTTATTGCATACCAGTGTGGAATGGTTCAGTGCCATTCCTTCATATACAATTTTAAAATCTCAGCCATTCACAGGTCAAAGTACCCAAGAAGTATATCAGATGACTATAGTAGATAAACTTGGTTCGGTTATCAATTATGGATTAGGCTTGGAGGTTTATGCGAGCGAATACTTATCGATATTTGGTAGTTTTGCAATGGACTATTCAGCTGTTAATACAGAACCAGACCCAATTTCGGATTTTGGTCTTACCGTATCAAATACTAGCCTCCGGGCAGATAGAATGCATTTTGGTTTTGGTGCCGATATCTCCACAAAATTTGCAGATTTAACCATCGGCG
>CBDUMS010000032.1:0-33759 GCA_965368405.1 uncultured Cyclobacteriaceae bacterium | reverse complement strand
ACACGCTCCAGTGCCGCTTCAATCTGCGCTTCACGGGCCTGTGCTTCTGCTTTTTGTAAATCAAGAAAGCGGGTAAAGGTTTGCTCGAACACCTTGGTAAATCGTTTAAAAAGATCGTGTGCTTCAGGTACCTGTTCATAGGTGATGAAAAGCAAAAAGCCGCCTTTAAAGAAGGAAAGATGATTAATCTGATAAGTAGGCAAGGCAAGCCCAGCCGCGTCTAGTTCTTCCAGAACAGGCTCCAGTCCCGGCAGCGTTCGCATATAGTCATAATGCTCCTCAATGTCTTTTCCACCTAACTCCTGCACCAGAAACGGTACCTTGTCCTTAATTGCTTTTTCCCATTGCGGAAAAGACTTCTCGCCGGTATTGGTGAAAGGTAAAAGAAATCCGGACAGAATTTGTCCTTCACTGCTCATCCAACACATTACAGATTTCTTATCCTCATTAAGAATATTGTAGCCACAGCTCCAGGCTGGCAAACCCAGTGCTTGAACTTCAAGGAATAATAAATTGGCTGCCTCTGGGAGCTCACTACTGTGCTGCATGGCCATCGTTCTTGCCCTTACTTTCTCGAGCGCTGCCTCAATTCTCGCTTCACGGGCCTGCTGTTCTGCTTTTTTTATATCGGTATAGCGACGATAGGCCAGCTCAAAGACATTCCTGAATCTTTCTAGAAGAGCCAATTGCTCTTTTGAAATTGGCTTATAGGTAGATACGCCAATAGATGCTGTGCCTACAGAATAGAAATAATACGAAAGCTTTTTTGTGTTCTTGAGCTGGGGGTCATCTTTTTCTCCCAGCTCTTTCCTGTAGGAACGCCATTCATCAAGCCTTTTACCGGTAAGAGCAAATTGCCCAAAGGCGTTTGCTGACTTCTTTAATTTATTGACAATATTTCTGGTGGCGGGATGACTGTCATAAGGGATCACGGTAACCTCACCCCCCGACTTACCGCTATAGTCATAATTATCGAGCAATGATTTCTGGTCATTATTCAGGTTCACCATGGTATTTCTGAGCTCGACAAAACCTAAATCTTCAAGTTCCTTATAAAGCACCCGGCAAATTTCTAAAAGATCCGCGGCTTCCTCCATGCCCATGGCCACCGCCCTTACCCGTTCCAGCGCGGCTTCGATTGCTAATTCTTTATTCCTATTTTCAAGTTCTTTGGTACGCTGCGCGACAGCCTCGAGCAGCTTTTGATTTTCAATTTTTAGTGCATCCAAAGAAAATGCTTCTCCCACAGCGGCTCTGGAATCCGGGTATGAACCGTGCTGATGAAGCACCAGCCAGCCATTGTCGGTTTGAGTGAGGATTGTCGAGAGGCGGAATGGTGCGTAAAAAACCCATTCATCTTCATTCTTTACATATAAATCTCCCAACTCATGAGCCATAATGTAAGGCTCATAGGAAAATAGCTCAATCTTCTTATTCCGAATATCAGCCTGGCCAACCATCTGATCAATTACACTTTTGGTGTAATCGAGAATATCTTTTTTACTGCTCCAAAGTTCTTCGTTGGTTGTTCCTATATTGCGAAAGTCGTCGGGAATAAAACTTGACCACTTATCAAGATTTCCTTCGAAATAGGTGCGCCAATACGTATCTAAAAATTTGCTTATTTCGGCTTCTAGCTTCTTGGTTATCTTCATCCCCTATTCTTTAGCTTGAGAATGATTTCTTCGAGATGTTTCGATTTTAGGGCTGCTCGATTTTTCTTACTATAGGCTGTATGGTACTGATGCGATTCAAAAAAAGTCTTTTGCACCAGATTCCATTCGCGTTCGGTCTCAACTAGACCCTCACTCTTAAATTCCTGGAAGAGACCTTCGGATATCTGATCAAAATCATTGCGCCCAAGATAATCCAAATCGGCATCGCAAATAATCCTATCGAGCTGACAAGTAGGCTTCTGAGGAATTTTAGTGGCCATAATCATGCTTGCAATACTCACCAATTGCTCCTCGCTAATACCGAAACGTGGTAAAATATCCCTTGCAATTTCTACGCTTCTTTTTTCATGTTCCTCGCGTTGATAAATAAAACCGGCATCATGAAAAAGGGCCGCGAGACGAATTAGTTTAACGTCCTCTTCAGGAATATTTTCAGACTCTGCAATTTTTAATGCCGAATGCAACACATCCTGGATATGCTCCAGATTATGATAGGTTAATGATGGTAATTTTTGCTCTAGCAGATCATTAATATGCTTTTCAGCTCCTTCAAAATCAGGCTCAGAAGGTTCCTTCGGAAGGCCGTTTAATAGTGGGTCAACGTAAAACCAGATTAAATCAATATCGTTGGTGAGCCTTGCTTTGGCAAGCCATTGTAACGCCGTTGGGATATCGCCCATAGCATTATAGATATAGACCAAATAAATATTCACCCCTTTTTCTGAGGCTTCACTTCGAGCGATCAATTCATTTAGAAGTTTACGTGCTTGTTCTGGCTGATTTAATTCAAGCAAGGCTATAGCAAGATAGGCGACCATAGAAGGTGGCCGGATGGGTGCCGAAGCCAAACCCGAATGGATGGCTGATGCAGCGCTGGTGTAATCACCTTTCGTTAAATAAACCTTTCCTAAAAAATCATAGAGCCGGAGTACCGAGGGATATAGTTTTAGTGCTTCTTCTAAAGTATCGATTGCGCGATCGTACTCACCAAGAAGGTAGAGGCTAATCGTTTGGTAGTTATAATAGGCCACCGTGAGCGGATCGATGGCCTTAGCCTTATCAACCATTTGAAGAGCTTCTTTGAAACGACCCATCATACATAGTAAGTAGCTGTAGGTATAAATTACCATCGCATTATTACTATTTACTTCCATCCCCTTCGTCAATAATTCTTCTGAGGCCGTAAAGTCTTTGCTGATAAAAAATTCTACAAAGGCCTTAGTAAGGTAATCGTTATCCGATGGGCCACGCTGCCAGGCTTCGTCCAGGTATAGCTCAATTTTTTCTTTGGCTTCCATAGGTGATAGGTCACCATTCCACGACATTCTTGCCGAATAGGAACTGGCCAAATAGGAATAGGCCTGCTTAAAATCTGGATCCTTAGCAATCGCCTGTTTAAAGTATTCGCTGGCTGCTTTATATCCTTCTACACCCCATTGGTTAAAAGCATGTCTTCCCTTTAGGAATAGGTCGTAAGCTTCTGGATTCTTTGTAGGCACTTCCTTAATTACCTCGGCTTCCTTCGGACTAATAGAACCCTGCAGTTCTTTTGCAACTACTTCAGCAACCTTATTCTGAATCTCAAAAATATCGTCAAGACTTTCTACAAACACTTTCGACCATATCGTATCGTCTTTTTGAGCATCTATAAGCTGGGCATTAATACGAACCTTATTGCCATGTGCCTGAGCGCTGCCTTCTAGGATACTCTTCACATTCAACTCAGTGGCGATTTCCGGTGCCGACTTCTCGGTGTTTTTGTAACGCATCACTGAGGTTCGGGAGATCACTTTTAGATGCTGTAAGCTACTAAGCTCCATCAGAATATTCTCGGTTATTCCATCAGCAAAATATTCCTGCGATGGATCATTAGATATATTTCTGAAGGGAAGAACGGCGATTGAATTCTTATGTGCCTCCTGCATCGATGAAGAACCGTTTACTTCGGGATCATCCTGCGTTGTTTCGTGATCAGAAACCTGAACGCGATCTGGATATCGAATACCATTGATAATATCCTTAATCGCATTGGCCACTTTGTTCACCTGGTCGCGATAGAACAACCGATTTAAATTGTCTTCTCGTTTATCCTCGATTCGTAAAGGGCGATTCACCCCTGCCGATTTAAAAATAAATTCAATCGCGCGGAGAACTCCGCCTATTTCATCCTCAATTACTTGCTTGTCCTCGGGATCAAGGTCATGAATTTTAATAGGCAGAATGCGACTGGCAACATTGCCGCTATTTAATTTTATATCGCGGCCAAGGTCGCTAGCATTTGCAATTTTATTAAATACGCAGAACTCATGTTGCCATGCAAAACTGCTGGTGTCGCAGTAGGTTTGGGAAATTACCGGAATAAAAATCAGGCTATTCAGTTTAATCGCGAGGCTTTTATCCACATCATGGTGCTCCATTAAACCATCATACGCATTGGTGTCGAAGTAGATAGAAAGTGGGGTTTTTAAGGTAGCCGCTAATTCTTCCTTAAGATGGTTTACAAAACTTGTAACAGCCCCAGAACGATTATCGTTATGGCGATAGCTGATAAAAATGTCGTACTCGTAATTAGGTAGGATGGATGGCATCGCGAGATAATTTAACTACACAAGGTAATAATTTTTTTTTCTGCCCCTCCAGATTTCACTCAGGAAATTTTATTTTCATTAAAAATTCGTTCAAAGTTTAGAAAGCTTTGATATTCGCTCCAGTGCTATATTAATTTCAGGCAATTCTGTTTCTGATGATTTAAGTAGTTCAAGGAAAGCAGAATAGGCTTCGATGGCTTCCGAATTTCTCTGCAAAGCTTCAAGTATCTGACCACGGTAAAAATTACTATTCATTAAATTGATTGTAAAAAGAGTTAAGTCTCCGCCAAAAGTTGGCCTAGCCGCCAGTAAGTAGGCATGTATATTATCAAGGTAATCAAGAGCTAGCTCCATCTGACCTGACTCCATTAAGTACTGAAGCCTTATTGAGTAGAATCGGGCACTATTTTGAATTCTCCCCAGCCGACTCTCACTTAGCATTTTTTCGAGTTCAACTAACCTTCCTTCCTCTAAAGCAATCTCCATTGATAACAATTCATAAAACTGAACAAACCGTTTATCCGAACCCTGTTCTGTGATTGCATTTTTAAGGATCGATAATTGTTGATTTGCCATCTCCACCTCCTCATTCTTTAAGTAAACTAAGCCTTTATAATAATTGGCTACGATAAAGTATGGATTATACTCAAAAAGCTCATTGGACGATTCAATAATTATGTCAATAGACTTCAGTGCTTCTTTTAGTTGCCCGGATACCATCTGCACAACTGGCTTTGCCAAGCTGAGATAGGCTTCTAACTCTTGCCGATTGCTATCTTGAGCAATGTTCATTACCTCATCTATGCTAGAAAGGGATCTAGACCATTGTCCCTTCATCATATATGCGCTTCCGCCAATTGGAAGTAAAGACTTCGACAAAGTTTGCTTATAGCTTAGGTTATATAAGTCAATGGCCGAGTCAGGATCCAATCCAAACAAATATGAGGTTGCACGCCAGGCAAATCGGTTACTATAGGAGAACTTCTCTTCCATAGTTTTCGCATATTTCAAAGCCTGAGCAGGTTTCCCGGCCATTAGGTAAACCTCCCAACTTGAATGATATGCATTGAATAGCTCAGGATCGCCCATAAGGTAATTATCAACTGCTTCAATTGCTTTGTCTTTTTCGCCAATAATCAAATAAACATAGGCAAGGTCGTTATATAGAAATGCGTCATTCGGGTTTCTTTTAATCATTTCGAACCTACGTTCTAAATTAATAGAGTCAGCTTGACCGGTCATAATTGACCACAAATCATAAACACCAACTAATTTATCATAAGGATCAATTTTGACGAGTTCGACCAGGGTTTCTGTAAAACCTGGGTTTTGATTTATATAATCATAAACCATTTTGGTAAGCAGCTTATCCTTGTTGGGCAAATTTCCTGCATATGACATGGCTTTATTAATGGTAGCTATACTTTCGGATGGGTCTGCATAAATGTCGACATCTCCAAATGGATTATCTGCAATAGCCTTGTAAACATAAGCCATAGCGAAAGTGGAGTCGAGCTCAATTGCCTTTGAGAGCTTAGTTGAAGCCTCTCCAAACTTTAAGTCCCACATGTCTTCCAGACCTTCGTAAAAATATTGATAAGCCGTATAATTAGATGTGGTTAAATGAGTGACGTCATAGTCTCTTTCGGGGATTCGACCTTGCATTAATTGGGCCGTAATATCATCTGCAAGCGAAAAGATCTCATCTTTAGCTGCCTGCACCTTTTTTGAGGCAACAACCTTCCCCGTGCTGATCTCAATAAGTTCTACCTGTGCCAACACCTGTAAGCCTTGTTGTATTACCCTCCCAATAACCATATACTGAACATTGAGCGAAGCGGCCAACTCCGTTGCAACTGACTGATCGGGTGCGGCAACCTCAGAACTAATATCCTTAAGTGCATCGTATAATTGCTGCCTTGGCACCAAGTTCAGACTAGTGTCTTCAGCCAAATTTATTTGGATAAGATTAACCAACCCATCATCATATTTTTCATCATCAGTCAGATTTTCAAAATAGATAACGGCAATATCGTAGTCAAACTCATCCCCCACTGAACTTTTAAGCCCTAAGGAAAAAAAATAGCCTAATACCCCAATTAATACTATCGAGGCCGCAATAAGCATATAATTTCGTTTTTTAGAAACGCCTTGTATTGGGGTTACTGTTTTTTCTTGAGAAATAGCCTCCTCTTTAGAGCTTGTAGAAAGAACAGATGTGCCTATTTCCTTTAAGGCATTGGCTACCTTATTAAGTTGGTTTTGATAAGAAGTTTTCTCCTGATTTAATTCCCGATTGTCTTGAGGTCTAAGCGGCCTGTTCACACCAGGCTCTTTGTAGATAAAATCGATAGATCGAAGAGGTCCTCCAAGTTTTTCCTGCAGCATGGACTGATCTTCAGCATCCAGATCATGAATTTTAATAGGGAGTACTCGACTAGCTACGTTACCATTGGCCAGTTTAATGTTCATTCCCAACCCATCAGAGCTTGCCTTTTCAATAAATGGCAGGAATTCTTGCGACCATGCGTATCCCTGCTCATCACAATAGGTTTGTGAAACAATCGGGATAAAAACAATACATTTTAGCTTGCCTTCCAGCGATGCTGCCACTTGATGTGACTCTAATAAGCCATCATGAGGGTTTTCGTCGAAGTATATTGATACTGGGTTTTTGAGAGTTGCTTCCAGCTCATCTCGTAGAGCTTGAACGAAATTGGTGACCCAGCTATCTCGCTTGTTATCATTTTGGCGATAAGAGATAAAAATGTCGTACTCGTATCCCGGTAAAATTGAGGGCATATGGTTAAGCTTAATTCCCTAAAATAAGAAAATCCTGAGTAACAAGGCCGATTTAGGACCAATGACTCCTGCATTATTCTAAATAAATAGAAAAGAAGAAATACTGCTTAGTCTATCGCTCCGCGATCTTGGAAGAAATTACTAAAAAATAACAGTTGATATTGTACCGCATTTCGCCAATAATCCCAGGTATGCCCACCCGGTCGCACAATATAATCATGATCAATCTTTGCCTCGACCAACTTATTATGCAACACCTGATTGTCTTCGAAGAAGAAGTCGTCAATGCCACAATCAATGATAATAGCAAGTTCAGTTCCTTTAAGAAGGTCCACCATATTCGTTACAGCATGATCATCCCAGTTATCTCTAAAGTCTACTATAGGGCCTAATCTTTTCGCTAAATCCCAGTTATTGGGGTAAGGCCGAATGTCTACCCCGCCACTCATACTTCCTCCGGCCCCAAACACATCCTGATGGCGCCAGGAAAGAAAAAGGCCGCCATGTCCTCCCATGCTCAACCCGGTTATGGCCCTGCCATTGGGTGTTTTTATGGTATTATATCGATCATCTATCGCTGCGGTAAGCTCATTAGCAACAAAAGTCTCATAACGCATCGTACTGTCAACAGGGCTATCGAGATACCAACTGGTTTTAGCACCATCTGGACATACAATTATTGTAGCGTATTCGTCTGAAAGGTTGGTAATTCCATCGGCCTGCGAAATCCAGCTTCTATAATTTCCACCAGCGCCATGCAATAAGTATACAACGGGGTACTCTTTTCCTGTGGCTGAATAATTATCGGGTGTAATAACTATGGTAGGCACATGTTTTTTCATCGATGGACTCCATACCTGGACGGTGTCGACTTTTGCACCAAAAATAGATGTTGTTGCTAAGACAAGTCCGGCAATAAAAACAAATCTTAAAAGGCTAAGCATAGCTATTAATTAAAATTGGCATAGGCCGCATCAATCTTTTTTGCAAGCTTAAAGTCTAGTTCAGATAGACCACCAACATCGTGGGTAGATAAGCTAATAATTACTTTGTTATAGACATTCTCCCAGTTTGGATGATGATTAAGCTTTTCAGCATGAATAGCTACGGTTGTCATAAAACTAAATGCTGCAATAAAATCTTTAAATTCTAAGGTCCGAGTAATAAAGTCTCCGGCTTGCTCCCAGGATTCGTGCAATGTACCAAGCTGCTGTTCGATTTGATCTTGCGTTAGTTTTTCCATTTAGCCTATTTTAAATAGTTTAATAATTTCTCGTTTAAGGGATGAGCATTGAACTGGTCAAACTCTAAATAATAGCGCCCTGGGTCAAAGCCAATAAACTCACGGTGCCGGTTATCGGGCCCTGCGGTTATAGAATCCGATCTTAATGGGAATAGCTTATTTTCTACTACCACTTGATGCCAATCATCGAGTTCGCTAAGGATAAAAGACAAATTCACCGCCTTCTCTTCTGTGAATTTATGCATTCCTCTACTTTGATCTACTAAGCCTAGAAAGGCCGAATCGGTTATGCGAAGAATTTTTGTCCACCCTTGGTCCGCCACAAATTCAAAACCTAAGCTGTCTTCATAAAAATCTTGTGCCTCGAGAATATCGTGATAATAAAGCCAGGTTACAGTTGCCTTGAAGCCCAACATTTCACGTTGGATATCGCCGGTAGATCCCACATAGGTTTTGGCTTTCTCCAGATAAGGCATAAAGTTGGTGTTTTCTTCATGTGGATTAAATCGTTCAAACTCGAGCAAGTATCCTTCCGGGTCTGTAATAACAAAACCATCATGAGCGCTTCCTTCTTTTGGTTTGAAATCATACTTCATCGCGACACCGATAGTTGTTAAATAAGTATACCATTCATCAAGCTGATCCGTAATTAAAGCGATGGCAACTGTTTTTGGTTCAGTTGCTGTATGCATTCCAACGGAGGCATCGACCAAGGTGATATAAGATCGCTCCGCTACGCGAATAATTTTCGCCATGCCATGATCTGAAACTAATTCTAAGCCAAGGGTCCCTGTATAAAATTGGGTAGCACTATCTAAATCCTGATAATACAAAAAAACATTAGCTGCCTGCAAACCAAATGACTCCAAGGAGGCATTAGCCTCATCTTCAACTGAAGATTCTTGATCAGAATTCTTGGTCTGGCAAGAAAGAACAGCAAGGACTAATAAGGCTATAAAGCAGGATTGGACTGAAAGAAAAGTTCTTTTTATATACAAAGTATTACGTTTTGGTGAATAAACCCCGAGCCAATATAGTAGAAAAAATGGTGCTTGTGAATGAAATCTAATTATTCAATGCAAATATCTCTCTAACGTCTGTTCTAATTTTCAACGCCAGGGAATCGGTGGGTAAATCGTTAATATCCCGACCAAATGGATCTTCAATTTCTTCAGCAATGAGTTCGATACTCACCAGGATGTAAAAAAGGAGTAAGACTATTGGGATGGTGAAATAAGAGAAGGTTGTTACGAAGCCAAAAGGTAGTGTAATAACAAATGTGAAGATGAACTTCTTGATATACATGCTATAGGAATACGGAATAGGGGTGTTCTTTATTCGTTCGCATGCTCCTTGAATACTGGCGTAATTATGCAGCTCGGTGTCGAGCACTATCAGTTGCTGACCCGTAATTTTATCTTCATTTAATAATTTAGTAATACGCTTATACAATAACGATAAAATAACGTTCGGTACGTTGTTGGCCTTTTCTAAAATGGCTTTAACTCCATTGCCAGGATCCTCAATTTCATCGAAGATTACTCCATCCCTTAAGTGTTCTTTTAATGCATAAGGAAAATTGGGAAGCATAACTGCAAAAAAGTTGCGGTTTTCTTTATCGTCCGCTGCCAATATTGCGCTTAGTTTTTGGGATAGGTTTCGTGATTCATTAACCATAAGACCCCATCGCGAGCGACCTTCCCACCAACGTTCGTAGGCTGAGTTCATCCTAAATACCAGGAAGAGACCCAATACAATCCCTAAAATGGAATGTACCTGTGTGGTGCTTTTGAAGGGCAGATTATAGATGTCAATAGCGATATAGCATACCAGAGCGGTATAAATGCCCATAAAAATCAAGGACGGCATTAATCGCTTAATAATCTGACGGCTGTAGGTATGAAAGATCATACTTAGCCATAATTTGGGATCGTATTTGCGCATGGGCCCAAACATACATTATTTTGAGGTTTTTAGGTAATTCAAGCGATGATCCAATTCTAATATCGCACCACTAATCGCCCCGATTAAGGCTACTATTCATTCGGTCCAATCATGGTAAGGACCTGATTGTATTCATTCAAGAGGATGTAGTTAATTCCGCCCAGTTCCTGTCGGATTCTGCTAACCAAACGTAATACATCGGAATATTTAGTCTCAGAGTTAATGGCGAGAAATTGATCGAGGAAGGTGGCTCGCAACTCATTAGCATCTTCTTGAAGATTGTAGATTTTAGCCAGCTGTTCAAGTAGTTTCACATCCATTCCAGGAATTACATTGCTGTATTTAGCCGTTTCAAACATAGCTCCAGATAATTTTTGTCCGCCAATGCCTGTCCAGTTTGGCAGACGCTCATTAAAGGGTCGATCATAAAAAAATTCAGCAACCAGAGCGGGCGTGTGATATTGTCTTATACTATCCAGTGAAGTAAAAAATGGCGAAAGTTTTTCATCTGATTTAATGATTATTTCGCGGTTTGACTCTATTTCAGACTTAATACTTAATAGAATTTGATTTCGGCTTTTGTTTAGGTTCTGTGTAGCCTTCCAGTCTGACACAAGCATTCCTAAAAAGACGCCCACCATTACAATAAGTAATTGAATGATGTACTCTAAACTTCTGCTGTTAAAGAGCCATTTAAGCTTATTACGCATTTTGTAAAGAAATGATGTTTTGCGATAAATACAAAATACTCCTTTTTTGGCACCTAGTATTCACAGGCCTACTCGTCTCTTAATGAGTTTGCCGGGTTAGCTACGGCTGCTTGTGCCGCCTTTATTCCAACTGTAAGTGCCGCTGTAATCAATGCGCCCAGTCCTGCAATTGCAAAGATCACATAATCGAGGTCGATATGGTAAACAAACCTGTCGAGCCATTGATCGGAGTAATACCATGCAATAGGCGATGCAATTAGGAAGGATATGATGATCAGTAAGGTGAAATCTTTAGAAAGCATAACGACTAGCCTGCTTGTGGAAGCACCCAATACTTTTCTTATACCGATTTCTTTGGTGCGCTGATTAACCGTATACGATGCCAAGCCCAGCAACCCAAGACAAGAGATAAAAATGGCGATCGCTGAAAAATAATTTGACAGTGTCCCTATTACCATTTCGCTTTGATAGTCTGCTTTGTAACTCTCAGAAAGAAATTCATAATCGAATGGAAAGCCCGGGTTCATTTCATTATTTATGGCTTCTATTGCTTTTAGAGCAGCAGGAACATCGTCATTAATTCGAATAAAGCTCATCCAGGTTTCTGATGGTTCGAAGCGCAAAACTAGCGGAGCCATTTCTTGGTACATCGATCGCATATGAAAGTCTTTAACGACGCCCACAATCGTACCCGATCTCCCCCAAACCGTTAGTGGCATACCTACGGGGTCCTCCATTCCCATTATTTCTGCGGCCTTTTCATTTACAATATAGCTTGCGGTGTCAAACGGAAAGTCGGCATTATAACCTCGTCCCCCGACTATTTCCGCTCCCATGGTTTCTACCCAGTCGTGGTCGGCATTAATTATATTAAATAGAACCCTCATCTCAGGATCCTTACCCTCCCACTCAATGCCAAAGGTGTCGCTGCCGGCCGATAAAGGGTTTTGACTCGATCTGCTTGCATGACTAACTTCTGGAATGGCAAGAACTCGATTTTTAAAAGTCTCGTAATTATCGCGCAATGCGCCTTCCTGATAGGTGTAGAGGACATTTTCCTTATTCAATCCTAAGTTTTTAGTCATGATATAGTTTATCTGACGATAAACCGTGAGCGTAGCGATAATAAGCAAGATTGATAATGAAAACTGAAAAACCACCAATCCTTTGCGGAACATCGTAGCGCTCCTTGTATGCTTCAGGGTTCCTTTAATTACACTCAATATCTTAAGCGACGAAAGGAAAAATGCCGGATAACTTCCCGATAGTAAACCGGTAAAAATGGCAATCCCTCCAGTTATCAACCAAAAACTTGCACTACCAAAGTCTATTGCTATTTGTTTTTCAGTTAGCGTATTAAAAACAGGCAGGATCAAGTGGATTAATCCAATGGATAATACAGTAGCAAATAAAGTTATTATCACAGACTCAATCATAAACTGCGTGCGTAGCGATCCCTGCTGTGCTCCTAAAACCTTGCGAACACCGATCTCCTTGGCACGCATAGTAGATCGTGCTGTTGCCAGGTTCATAAAATTGATGCTGGCAATAATTAGGATAAATATTGCCACAATAAAAAAGATCTTAACGTAATCGATACGGCCTCCAACTAACTTTCCTTCTTCATAATTTGAATAAAGATATCGTTCAGAATAAGGCTGTAAGAAAGCTCTTGAATCATAGCCTATATCATGGGAGTTAATTTCCTCAAGCATTCTTAGCTTAAGCCCTTCCATATCGTGGCTGCCCTCTTTTAGCTTTACAACCATTCGAAGGCCGTTATTCCCCCAGCTTTCAACCCAAGAGTTGTTATCAATAAAATAATCGATGGGTAAGATATAATCGAAATCGAAAGATGAGTTTCCTTTGACGTTTTCAAATACTCCTGTGAGTTTAAATAAATCGGTATTGTCTACTTTAAAGGTAGAGCCAATAACATCTTGCCTGGTGCGCCAATCGTTTCCAAAGAATCTAACAGCTACATCCTCTGATATTACAACCGAATACATATCATCGAGTACGGTTTCAGGATCGCCGACTAACAAAGGATAACTAAGAATTTCAAAAAAAGCAGCACCCGCATAGCGGCCTGCCTCTCTTGAAAATTGATCATCGAGCTGGAAGAGCAGTTCTTCTTCCCAGCTAACTAGCTCGGCATGCTCAACCTCTGGATATTCTGCTTCAAGTGTCTCAGCAAGCGGTTTAGGAATAGATGTTGTCGTTAAAGTTTCTCCATCTACCGACATATAGCGCATCACCTGATAAAGCTGAGTGTCGTACTGATGAAACTGGTCTTTTTCTACTTCGTCCTGGATCCACAAGAGGATTAATAAGCTGGATATAATTCCAACTGTGAGTCCGGAAATATTAATAATTGTATAGCTTTTTTGTTTTAAAAAAGACCGCAGTGCTGTTTTAAAATAGTTTTTGACCATAGCTATTTTGAGTTAAATCCAGTTAGGTATCTATAAGTAGACTGTTGAAATGAAAAAAAGTTGCAGTTGTGCTTC
Source organism: uncultured Cyclobacteriaceae bacterium (assembly GCA_965368405.1). Lineage (GTDB taxonomy): Bacteria > Bacteroidota > Bacteroidia > Cytophagales > Cyclobacteriaceae > S012-113. The sequence continues at coordinate 20,286 of CBDUMS010000032.1, read as the reverse complement.
AATTTTTTTCATAACCACTCAAAAAACGTTTGAAGTAAATCCTCTACTCCGTGCGTAAAGCGTCTACAGGATTATCATTTATAACCTGAACTACCAACGATGAAACGGTAGTGAAAGCAATGATAAAAATTAGTACCACACCAATTGCTATACTTGAGATTGTTACTGGAACATGGTATTCATATACCGAGTCGAGGAAAGCTACCATTACAAAATAGCTAAGCGGAGCGCCAATAATTGTCGCAATAACAAGAATCCAGATATACTGTTGATTAACTCCTTTGGCCATCTCAAGATTCCCGGCGCCTAGTACCTTACGAATACTAAAGTCTTTCTTTTTGGCCGTAACATTCAACGAAACGAGGCCGAACAGCCCTAAACAACTAAGTACAATAGCAAGGCTCGCTGAGAACCCGATAAGTTTGGTATGCCCGGAAATCTGGTTAAAATAATTGTCGAAAACGGTGTCTTGAAAGTATCCATTGAACGGTATATCGGGTAGCTGCTCCTTCCAAGTCTGCTCAAAGTAGGCCGTTGTTTCTACCGCTGTTCCACCTGATATTTCAGCAAGCACAAACCTAAAGTCCTCATCCGGGACAAGGCGTAACATGGCCGGCTCAATTTGATTCCAGAAAGAGGCATAATGGTAATCCTCTACTATCCCAATAATAGAATATTCCGTACTATCAAAAGTGAAGGTATTATCAATAATCTGATCCCAGCCAATATTTTTAACGAAGGTCTCATTTACAATTACCGACTGTTCGTCTGTTTTCAGGTTTTCATCAAACGTTCTTCCTTCAATTAAGCGCAAACCCATCGATTCTATGTAATCCGGTCCAACGTCAAGACGTCGCACCTCAAATTTTTTATCGTCCTTGTCAATTACGGCTAAGGCAAAAGACCTCCCTACATGATTCGTCGAACCTGTTACAGAAACCACATTAGGGTTTTGAGCCACAACATTTTTCATCATTCGGTATGACTCCCCATCGGGCACCTGTAAAACATAAAGTTGATCCTGATCGTAGCCCCAATCTCTATCTTTTTGATAGTCTACATTTTGCATAAACACAATACCACTAACGATTGCAATGAGGGAGAGAATAAACTGAAAGGTGAGGAAACCCTTGGTAAATCGGTTTTTCCCGGCAATTTTCAGCCTCCCTCCAAAAATATCTATCGGCTTAAACGAGGAAATGTAAAACGCCGGATATGCTCCAGAGGCAAACCCAAGGAGGAGTAGCATTCCTAAATAGAACAACCAAATTTCTATTCCCTCGGTAAGGTTAAATTCAATGCCCATTCCGAAAAGGTTGTCCATCCATGGTACAAATAAAAATTTACCCAATAATGTGCCTATAATTAAGGACAATACGGTTAGTAACATGTTTTCTAATAAAAATTGCCAAACCAGTTGACTTTTTACCCCGCCAATAGATTTACGAAGCCCGATTTCCTTCAGTCGTTTCGATGCCGAAACGATGGAAATATTCATGAAATTAAAACAAGCTATAACCAGAATAAATAAGGCAATTGTAGTTAATACAATTCTTCCTGTAGGCTCACTACCATTGGCTAAGTCGCCCAATATCATGTAAGAATCTAGCGACAAGGTAGCGAAAGGATGCAGTGGGTATGCCTTAGCCGGCCAATCTTCTTCAACGGCATTCTGGAGGGTAATGTATTTTGCCATTCCGTTTTCAATCGTCGCAATATCGGCTGGGTCATTAAATTGGATAAATGTTGCTGTTATAAAACTACTCCAGTTGGTCGACTCTTCATCTGGAAACAGCGCCTCTTTGTTATCCCAGTGCGAAAGGACCGAGAAGTTAAAACTTGCCATTTTATCAAATGGTTCTGCAACTGCGCCAACAATATAAGATCGTACTTTGTCAGGACCGTAGTTCAAGGTTACTTGCTCACCAACTGGGTTCTCGTCGCCAAAATATTTTTCGGCTAAGTTGCTGCTTATTATTATTCTAGACTTATCCTCCAGCGCATCAATATTCCCGTATTTGACAGGAAAAGTGAACATCTTCATAAACTCCGGATCAACAAATCGGGTGTATTCTGTAAAAACCTGATCCTCGTATTTAAACACCATGCTCTTATTTGCAATCCTCACCACATATTTTAGCTGTGGATAATCTTGTCGAAGCATGGCGCCAATGGGTGTAGGTGAATCCCCCCAAACCTGCTCAGTGCCATCGCGCTCTACGGTATTTCCTACCAGGTATATGGCTTCTCTATTCTCATGAAAACCGTCGGCGTTATACTCAAAATGAATGAAGGTAAAAACCACAATGGATACTCCCACAGCAGCTGACAGGCCAAAAATATTAATGAAGGACACCAGTTTGTTTTTGGCGAGATTTCGGAATGCGAGTTTAATATAATTCTTGAGCATGCGTTGGTTGTTGGTTTAGCGGGGTTAAGAATAAGACGAGATATTACTGCATGTAGTTACATTTTCCTCTATAATGATGCAATTTGTATGGCGATGGTTGCATAAAGCAAAGAGGCGTGAACGAATACGTTCACGCCTCTTAAATCGAAGATCAATAAGTAATAGTGTTTATTCTACAACTATCTTAAAAGCAAGATCAAAGTTATTTCCGAGCATGGCATTCTCCAGGGTCCAGCCATACATTACTTCATGCTTAGTTCGGTCTACAGATAATTTTCCGCTAAACTCCTTACCTGATTGGCTTAGTTGAAACTCTACTGGTTGCTTAATGCCACGAATTTCAATTTCTCCTGAAACGTTGTACCCATCCCCAGACTTGGCGACCTTATTCAGGGTTAATATAGCCTCTGGGAATTTCTCTGCATTGAAAAAATCATCAGATTTAAGATGGTTCACCAATTTAGTATTCTTATCTCCTTCAAGGTCTTCGTTGCTAATACTAGTCATATCAATCACTACTTTACCACCAACAAGAGATCCGTTTTCCATTTTAACCTCTCCTGATTTAATCTTTACCTGCCCTACATGTTCATAAGACTTTGCGAGATGATACCCTGTCCAATTAACTGTACTGGCATCCGTGTTAATCATTTGCCCTTGAACCGTAAAAGCAAAAAAGCTAAGTGCTAGAGCCAGCGTAGAATTTTTTAATAGTTTTTGATATTGTTTCATGTTGATTGTAGTTTATGTTCTACCTAAACAAGTTATTCGCAGTAATAAGTTCAACAGATAATACGCTGGGGTGATCATTCTTCTTTAATATAGCTGAGCTCGTGTAGTGCTTCCCTATTTTCATTTAGCAGATTAACGCTCCCAAATATGTCGTAATTCCGGCCACTGGCAAGTGCACCACCAAGCAAACCCACTAAACTTCCAGCAATGCCAAAAGTCCCGGTAAAAGCAAGTAAGGGGAAGAATACTCCAAAATCAGATCCTTCCTGAGCCAAAAATACCGAACCTAAAACTAAGCCAACGCCCATACCCGTTGCGGTTCCAATTACATAACCCTTGCCAACCGTTCCTGATTTGTGTACATAAATTCTACGAATATTGTTTACGCTTATGGTAATTGGCGCGGCCGTTTCATCCTTGAATGAGAGAACAATGGCCGAATCTAAAACCTCGTACAAATACCCCTTCAGTTTTGACCTATCGTTTAAGTATATTGTAGCACTATTAACCTTCCCGTAGGCCAATTTTAGATGTTTAATATCTTCCTTTTCCAGAGGAACATATGAGCCATTTTTTATGCCACGGTATGCCGAATCTTGCTCAATAATATTTTTAAACCGGTACTTTTTGCCGTTTTTTAATTCAACCAAAACACTTCCCTTATCAACAGCCTCTTCCAGGTTAAAGGTCTGTTGGGTGTAGGTATATCGGGCACAGGATGTGCACAGCAAAATCAATACAAAAAGAAACTTATAGATTGCCTGCTTCATTATGAATGCTAATATCCTAATTTACTAAAGATTTTGTAATTAGGAATGATCATTAATAAAGGTGTCATTTACTTGACCTTGTATTGTTGCAGGAATTCGCCAAAGGAGTTCAGAGCATACTTTAGGTCGATTGTATTTGGTAAGAAAACAATTCGAAAGTGATTTGGTGTGGCCCAATTAAATGCTGTGCCTTGTACCAGTAAGATTTTCTTCTGAATTAGAAATTCACGCATTAAATCTTCGTCATCATCGATAGCGTATATTTCATGATCAATTTTAGGGAAAAGATAGATTGCGCCATTTGGCCGCACACAGGAAATTCCAGGTATGCTGTTTAGTACTTCAAGGGCTGAATCTCTTTGTTCCTTTAAACGGCCACCGGGCAAGACAAGATCATTTATACTCTGATAACCGCCTAATGCTGTTTGAACAGCAAACATGGCCGGTACATTCGCACATAAGCGCATTGATGCGAGCATATCTAAGCCTTCTAAAAAACCCTTTGCTTTTTCTTTAGCTCCAGAGCAGACCACCCAGCCCGATCGAAAACCCGCTAACCGATAACTTTTAGAAAGACCATTGAATGACAAGCATAATACATCGGTCGCCAGACGACCGAGTGGAATAAATTCAGCGTCGTCGTAAATTATTTTACTATAGATTTCATCGGCAAAGATTACCAAATTATGCTCACGGGCAATTTGCACAAGTTCCAGCAGGATTTCTTTACTGTAAACGGCACCTGTGGGATTATTTGGGTTGATAATTACGATAGCGCGAGTTCGCGCCGATATTTTACGCTTAATGTCTTCAATATCAGGAAACCAGTCCGCCACTTCATCACAGACATAATGTATAGCGTGGCCTCCTGCGAGGTTGGTGGCTGCAGTCCACAGCGGATAATCGGGCGATGGTACCAAAACCTCATCACCATCATTCAATAAAGCCTGGTTCGCCATAACAATGAGCTCACTAACACCGTTGCCCAGATAAATGTCCTCGGTGGTTACATCAGGAATACCCAACTGCTGGCATTCATGCATAATAGCCTTCCTTGCCGAGAACAATCCTTTGGATGCGGTATAACCTTGTGCCTTTCTAAGATTATGAATGACATCTGCAATTATTTCATCTGGTGCATCAAAGCCGAAGGCTCCTGGATTACCAATATTCAGTTTAGTAATCTTGTACCCCTCCTCTTCCATTGCGATGGCAGCATCTAATACCGGCCCCCGGATGTCATAACAAATCCCGTCTAGTTTGTGTGATTTTTTAATCATTTAGATATGATGCTAATAGTTCTCCTGACATTATGATCAAATCTAGGAATTAAAAAAATAAGACCGCCTTCGCTGATCTTTCAAGTATGAGTTAGAGCTCTATTGCTTGGAACCAGCACTATAATATTTTCCATTCTCCTACCTAAGAATTAGGGATTTTCGTCCTGAAAGGGAGGCGTTTAGTTCGATTCTCTTTAGGATTTTCTATATTTAAGATGGTCAAACTCATGAAATCATGTTAAAACACTTCTTAAAAGTAACTTTTCGGGCTGCTGCAAAAAATACAGCAGCAAATACCATAAACATTCTTGGTCTTGCCCTTGGAATGGCTTCTTTCATTCTTATTTATATCCATGTCAACCGTGAATTAAGTTATGATAGGTTCCATGACGGAGCAGATTCGATATATAGAATTACCACGATCGATGAAGCATTGGGTGTGTCTAGTAATAATGTGGCCATTACAAGTCCGGTACTGGCTAAAGCTGCCAAGATAGAGCTTCCAGAAGTGGTAGAATCAGCACGACTGATTCAAATGGGCCGCACGGGAATAGACATTGATAATGAAGTTGTATTTGCCGACAACACCAAATATGTAGAACCCTCGTTTCTGCAACTTTTTCGGTTTGAGCTTGACGATGAGCGCGACAGTGTAAAATTTAATGCACCGTACAAAGCCATCGTTTCGAGGGAACTTGGCGAAAAATTGGGCGACATCAATGACATAAAAGGTAAAGTGGTTTCCATCTCTGATCAGGACTGGGAAATTGTGGGAGTTCTTAAAGACAGAAAAGTTAACTCTCATCTGGAGCTAGATCTGTTACTATCCATGTACCCTAGCCAAGCTGACTCTGCATTCGCGGACTATTTAGATAGCTGGCGCGGATTAGGGATGGTGGGATATATAAAATTAACCGAGGAGGCGGATGCTAAGCTTGTCGAGGACAAACTCAACGAAATTACCCATGCCAATGAGGTTCCAGATTTTTGGATTACAAAACTTCAGAAATTAACAGACGTTCATTTAGGCTCAGCTAATATTCTATTCGATGGATATAATGCCAATAAAGGAGATAAAGTCTATGTAATTGCTCTTTCAGCCATTGCCGTTTTTATCATCTTTATCGCGGTTTTTAACTTTATGAACCTCTCTACGGCAAAATCATCTACTAGAGCTAAAGAAGTCGGAGTCCGAAAAACTGTCGGCGCCGCCAAATCATCTTTAGTTATTCAACACCTGGCGGAATCGGTAATGATATGCTTTATTGCTTTAGTTTTAGCCCTCGGAGTACTTGGACTATTTTCACCGATGCTCGATTTAGGCTTAGATGAGAATGTGGTCATGTATATACTAAATGATGTTGGTGTTCTAAGCACTATCATTGGGCTTACCATAGTTGTTGGTTTGTTAGCCGGTAGTTATCCTGCACTCGTATTATCCAATATTAAGGCAGTAAACATTTTGCGAGGACAATATAAGTCGAGCAATTCTGGCATTATACTTCGTAAAATTCTGGTTATTGCGCAGTTCGTGGCATCCGTTTCACTGATCGTGATCACCCTTCTTATCAACAAGCAAATAAACTACCTCAAGAATAAGGAACTAGGTTTTTCATCGGAACAAGTTGTAACCCTAAGAGTTAATGATCCGGCCTTATCGGATAATCTCCAAGGACTAGTTAATTCAATTCGAAGTCTTGAAAATGTAACGGGCGTTAGCACATCTTCTAATATGCCGGGCAGAACATTCGGTCGAACCGGAATTACACCGGAAGGAGCCTCGGAAGATGATGAAAACTGGATAGTCAGTGCTATTTCTTTTGACGAACAATACCTCCAAGTTATGAAAATGGAAATTGTTGAAGGCAGAAATTATTCACCTGATTTCGGTACTGATGAGGAGGCGGCCATATTGGTGAACGAAGCGTTTATTGATCAGCTTGGTTGGGATGAGCCCATCGGCAAAAAACTTTCGTTAGGCGATGATGATGAAAGAACCATTATTGGTGTGGTAAAAGACTTTCATTACGCATCTATGCGGCACATCATAGAACCACTGGTAATGTTTTATAATCCTGGTAATAATAGTAATCTGTCTATTCTAATCTCATCAGATGTTCAGGGCACAATGAGCAAGATCGAAACCACATGGAGCGAAATCTATCAAGATTATCCGTTGGAGTACGAGTTCTTTGACCAAGAGTTTGGACAAATGTTCGCTTCGGATGAAAACTTTTCGAACCTGGTACTTCGGTTTACCTGGTTAGCCATTTTCATTGCCTGTCTTGGCCTCTTTGGGCTTTCTGCCTATATCGCAGAGCAGCGAAGAAAAGAGATTGGTATTCGTAAAGTCTTAGGATCCAGCATTCAGCAAGCCACCATGCTCATTACAAAAGAGTTTGTGGGTTTAATTCTAGTGGCGATAATTTTAGCGATTCCATTTACCTACTATGCTATGGACACATGGTTGTCGGATTTTCAATACAAGATAACGCTCGTATCACTGTCGTCGTTTCTTACTTACTTTTTGGCAGCACTCGCTACATTGGTATTGGGAATACTCACCGTAAGCTACCAGGCTATTTCTGCCTCGCTCGTTAACCCGGTGGAATCTATTCGCTCGGAATAGGCTGTAGCTCAATTTGCCAACAGCCGCTATTTTGCCGATATTTAGATGATCTTACCCAAAGACATCTGAATTATGAAAAAATATAAAGCACTCTTCGCAGTTGCTGTAATGATTTTGGCAAGTCCAGTAGCCTGTGTTAATAGTCAGACGAGCAATAGCTATGAATCGCTTGAGCGACTATTTATCGAGTGGCGGCAATTTGAGAAACCACCAATGCGCAATGGTGCTCCCGATTACACCAAAGAGACCTTTACCAAGCGCTATAAGATGTACGAGGAGCTAAGAGCTAAACTAGAGGTAATCAACACCGACCAATGGACGCCCTCCCAGCGTGTTGACTGGTACGTGGTATTAGCGGAAATGAACGGGTTCGATTTTAACCATCGGGTGCTCAAGCCCTGGGAGCGAGACCCCGCGTATTACAAATCGATTTGGATGGCACAAAGCGATGTTCCTGCCCATGAAGGTCCAACAAATCATGCTATCACCGAGGTGTGGCAATATGATTTCCCCCTCGACGCAGATAGCCAGAAGCGTTTCATTGAAGATTTAAACACAATACCGCCTCTATTAAACCAGGCTCAGCTAAACCTTACTGGGAATGCCAGGGAGTTATGGGTTGCGGGAATTCGAGATATTCAGCAGCAAAAAATTGATTTAGAGCGTTTGAAGGAATTAAATTCCGTTGCTGATGATGCTGACATTATGGTTGCTATAGAGAAAGCTATTGATTCTACTATCGAATTTGAAGAATGGCTGAAGGCAGAAGCAACATCAAAAACGGGCCCTTCGGGTATTGGAAAAGAGAACTATACCTGGTACCAGCAAAATGTGCACCTTGTTCCACTAACTTGGGAGGATGAGGTGATGATCCTAAAGCGTGATCTGGCAAGGGCCTGGTCATCATTAAAATTAGAAGAGAATAAGAACAGGAATCTGCCTCCGCTTGACGCTGCAGCATCAGAAGATGAGTTTAATAAACTGGCAGAAGAGTCGGTTAACAAAATGATGAACTTCCTCAAAGAGCAGGAAATAGTAACAGTCGCAGAATACTTTGAACCAACCTTGCGAGACCATATGATGAGCTATACACCGCCTGAAAAGCGTAACTTTTTTACCATAGGTGCTCACTATAGTCCATTGCCACTGTACTCCCATTTTTACCACTGGTGGGAGCTGGCACGGATGGAAAACGAACCCAATTCAAGTCTTATTCGGAGAGAGGCCCTACTCTTTAATATATTCGATTGCCGGAATGAGGGCACAGCAACAGCTGTGGAGGAAATGTTTATGCATGCCGGGCTATATGATGACAATCCACGAGGTCGGGAGATTGTCTGGATTATGATTGCTCAACGAGCTGCCAGAGGCCTTGGATCATTATATGCCCATGCTAATGAACTAACCATGGAAGAAGCTGGAACCATTCACAGTGAGTATACGCCCCGTGGCTGGATGAAAACGGAAAAAGATTTACTGCTTTTCGAGCAACATCTTTACATGCGCCAACCAGGATATGGCACCAGCTATATTACGGGAAAGCACCTGCTCGAAGATACGATGGCAGAATATGCTCGAATAAAAGAGCTTAATGGAGAAGAATTTGTTCTCAAGGAGTTTTTTGATGAGCTCAATCGTATTGGTAATATTCCGATTGCCCTGGGCCGTTATGAAATGACAGGCTTGGAAGATCAATTGGATTTAATTTTTGAAGAGTAGAAGGCATAATACCGTATTGCAAACTACTTTAATTTGATTTCATTAATAGGTATCTTCGTATACTCACATATCAACCATTCTAACCATGAGAAATTCACATGTTTTATCTGCTAGCCTTGCCTGGCTCCTAATTTTAACTTTAAGTTGTACCGAGCAAAACAAAGAACCCGTGTTAAGCGATAACCTTTTAATTCAAGAGTGGACAGGGCCCTATAATGGTGTTCCTGCCTTCGATAAAATGGATTTGCAGTACCTTAAGCCTGCCCTTGAAGAAGGAATGAAAATTCATCTGGCTGAAATAGAGGAAATTGCTAATAATACTGAGTCGCCAACCTTTGACAATACTATTGTGCCTATGGAGCGATCTGGTGCAGCCCTCGATCGGGTATTTACCTATTATGGCATATGGAGTTCTAACGTGTCGTCGCCAGAGTTTCGAGAAATTCAGGGTGAGATGGCACCGATAATATCAGCACATTATTCAAAAATCACACAAAACCAAAAATTATTTGAAAGAGTAAAGGCTGTTTACGAAGCTTCTTTAGAAACTCCACTCGACCCTGATCAGCAGCGTACTGTTTTATTAAACTACGAAGGCTTTGCCATGGATGGTGCAGATCTGGATGATGAGGGCAAAAAGCGATATGCGGATATCAATCAGGAACTATCTTCGCTCTATACCTCCTTTAGTAATAATATATTGGCCGATGAGGAGGGTTATGTCGTTTTCTTCTCGCCGGAACAAACCAGTGGCTTACCCAATTCTTATATCAATTCATCAGCACAAGCTGCCAGCGACCGAGGCCGTGAAGGAATGCATGCGGTAACCAATACCCGTTCTTCCATGGACCCCTTCTTGAAATATTCGGATGTACGAGAACTCCGTGAAGAAGTCTGGAAAAACTACTACTCAAGAGGTGATAATGGCGACGAGCATGACAATAACCAAAATATCATCGACATCCTGCGACTAAGGAAAGAACGTGTTGCGTTATTAGGTTTCGAAAATTATGCAGATTGGCGTTTGCAAAACAGGATGGCAAAAAATGCTGATAATGCTATGGCCATGATGGAAGCCGTTTGGCCTGCTGCAATTGCGCGTGTTGCCGAAGAAGTTGCCGATATGCAAGAAATTGCGAATAACGATGGGGTAATAATTGAACCCTGGGATTATCGATACTATGCCGAAAAGGTACGCAAGGCAAAATATGACCTTGATTCAGACGAGGTAAAACAATACCTACAGCTCGACAAACTGGTTGAGGCAATGTTCTTTGTAGCAGGAGAGCTCTTTAATTTTGAGTTTACCCCTATTGCAGCAGGAACTGTTCCGGTCTTTCATCCAGACGTAGAAGTCTTTGAGGTTACTGATAAAACCTCTGGCAAACACATTGGTGTTTGGTATCTCGATGCCTACGCGCGTAAAGGAAAACGCTCTGGGGCCTGGGCAACAACTTATCGTAGTTACAGCACCTTCGATGGTGAGCAAAATGTACTAGCTTCAAATAATTCCAATTTTATCAAACCACCAGCAGGAGAGGCTTTACTCGTATCCTGGGATGACGCCACAACCCTATTCCATGAATTCGGTCATGCGCTGCATTTTTACTCTTCTAATGTGCGATATCCTAGTCTGGGTGGCGGTGTAAGAGACTACACGGAATTTCAGTCGCAGCTCCTTGAACGTTGGTTATCGACTGAAGAAGTAATTAACACATATTTGGTTCACTACGAAACCGGTGAGCCCATACCTGCATCATTAGTTGATAAGATTAAGGCAGCCTCTACCTTTAATCAAGGGTTCGGTACAACGGAGTATCTGGCTTCCGCACTTATGGATATGTATTTCCACATCGCCGACCCTGAGGGTATAGACCCCGATGCTTTCGAGAGAGAGACATTGGCTAAACTCAACATGCCAAAAGAGTTGGTGATGCGCCATCGTTCGCCTCATTTCGGTCATGTATTCTCTGGTGAGGGCTATGCTACAGCCTATTATGGCTATATGTGGGCCGATGTGCTTACAGCAGATGCCGCTGAAGCCTTTAAAGAAGCACCCGGCGGATTCTATGATAAAGAGTTATCGGAGAAATTGGTGAAATACCTTTTTGCTCCTAGAAACTCGATAGATCCTGCTGAGGCATATCGTCTCTTTAGAGGACGCGATGCCAATATTGAAGCCTTAATGCGAGACAGAGGGTTTCCAGTAAAGTAAGTCCCTCTATTTAGATAATGCTCATCTAGATTGTGATCTAGATGAGCATCCTTTTTAAATGGCACCGTAAACTAATTGACGCTATAGCTAATTCTGCCTACTCAACAAACCGTACATCTAATCGCTGCACTTTAGGGTCGGCTTCTGGTGTAAGCGTGTAGAACACTTCTATCGTGCCATTCTCAGCCTGAATCTCAAACCTTCCGCGTAGCTCATTATAGTTATTTATAGGATCTATGCTTGTGATTGCGCCGGCCTGTGCAAGTACTTTGTCAATTTCAGACTTTCGGTATTCCTTCGACCAATCAAGAAAAAAGTTCTCTGCGAGAATTTCCTTTTCCAAAGCCGGGTCCCAAGTTTGAATAAGCTCAGCAACCTGGGCCGTTCTGGTTTCTAGGATATCAGAAACCGGCAGTTTTCTGGGCATTAGATTATCCCCACCAAAAAGTCTTTGCTCTATTTTTCTGAGGGGATACGGACCAGTATAGGTTCTGTTACCAAAAGCCATAATACCAACACCATATTCCGGATAAAAAACATAATTACTTCCAAACCCCGGCAAAGCGCCTCCATGCCCTACCTGCACCATACCATTGCAGTATTTAGTAATTCGCAATCCAAAGCCATAAGCAACCATAGAGGCACAGGGCTCGCCATTAATATCCGTCGATCGTGTATTCAGCCGGGCAAAGGTTGGGTTATGCATTTCACGCAACGAACTGCGCCTAACCGGACCATTATCGGGCCCACTGCGTGGTGGCCATGCAGACAGATGAAAGCTGACGTATTTGCTAAAATCCTCTATCGTGGTTAAAAGCCCGCCCATGGCGCCAAAAGCGCCGTCATGTAACATGGGTTCTAGTTTCCACTGTTCATCTTCCCAACGATAACCCAATACCAGCTTATCGGCCGGTGCATCGTCAAACTCCCAATAGGTATTAGTCATACCAAGGGGTTGCAAAATATTATTGGTAATGTAGTCTTGATACGGCATACCTGATACACGAGTAATAATATTTCCTAAAAGCGCAAAGCCTGTATTGCTATACTCATATCGAAGTCCCGTAACCGACGAAAAGTTTGCGCCGGAATTCATTAGGTCCATTAACATCTGATCCGATTCATCCAGTTGCCGGTCGCCCCAGGGGTTATCCTCTGGGAATCCAGCACTCATCGTAAGCAGGTTAAAAATTCTGATGGGTGGCGCATCGCTTGTTAAATAATTCAGGTTCCTCATCTCGGGGATATAATCTTCAGCAAAAGCGTCTAAAGAGAGTTTTCCTTCATCTCTTAATTTTAGAATAGCCATGGCCGTAAAACTTTTCGACATCGATGCAATTCTAAAAACAGCATCGGTGGCCGAAGCTGTCTGTTTCTCAAGATCGATAAGACCAATGGCATCTGCAATTATCAGCTCATTATTCATCACTACCCCATAGGCAACTCCTGGAATCTTTCTTTCTGCAATATGTTCTCGCATGAGAAGTTTTATGTCTTCCGAAGCCGCTCTAATATGTTGAATAGATGGTTGCTCTTGCCCTTCGGGAGGGATATAGGTTGTTGAGGATTTGGAAACTGTAGTTAATGGAGCCTTTTCTGTAGCAGGTTGAGGCGTACAGCCTGCGATGAGCAGTCCAAAAATTAAAATGAAGTTATGTCTTAGAGGTCTCATAATCGTGCTTTTAAGATTTAACGGTTAACTAATTTAAGCATAATATGTGTTTGTATGGAATAAGTTACTACCAGGATCCATAATTAGAAGCGTGCTAGTGAACTATTTATCAAAATAGACTATTATTTAGTAATATAGAGAAAGTAATCTTACTACGATGAAGAAAGGGCTCGCAATTGTAAATATTCTTGTTTTTGGCGGAATGCTTTACCTAAATTATTTAGGCGGAGCAGGAAAAATAAACAATATAAGCACAGGTGAAGTATCCGGACTTTATCCTAATCTCTTTACTCCCGCAGGTTTTACTTTTAGTATCTGGGGCATAATATACCTTCTTAACCTATCCTTTATTATCCATCAGGTGTATAAAGCATTTCGTTTACCCGAAAATTTCGATGTAAGGCTAAACCAAGGCTTCTTCTTTATCTCCATAACCAATGCGGTGTGGATAATAGCATGGCATAGGTTAGCCGTTGGCTATTCTCTTTTTCTAATGTTCATGTTGCTTATTTTCCTTCTCGGGAGCTATTGGCAGGCACGAAGACCAAAATATAGATCAGAGTATATCACGGAATTTATCAATTTCAGCGTCTATCTTGGTTGGATTTCTGTAGCGAGCATCGCTAATACCACCATTTTTTTAACATCCATTGGGGTTGCAAATCAAGGCTCCTTGGCAACAATACTTACCCTGCTGGTTATAGCTGTTGCCGTAGGTTTGGCGCTCTATTTTATCCTTAAACAACAGAATGTTTGGTATGCCCTCGTTATATTTTGGGCAAGTTATGGCATCTATGCAGCAAGAGAAACCGAATTAAGGATGTCATCATCACAAGCAGTTCCAGATGGAACAGGAACGGTGAAAATAGCAGCAATTGCCGCTGCATTTATCATTTTCGCTGGGCTGGTCTATTTCAGAATTCAACAGAGCAAGCAGAAGAAAGCTTAAAGACCCAACGCTGTAAACAATTGTAGCGGTATCGCTTCATCACTTCTTTCTCCCTCGCCAATTGGCCTAAAACGACCCTAGTACTTGTTTCTAGCTATGGTATGCGCTGGAGTAGCGAATAATTAATATAAATTATTGCTCTTCTTACGACCCTTTATTTTTTATCTTGTCTATAGAAATAGGAAAACGAAATAATTGGCTCACCAACAACTTGATATCAACCGTCAGCTGATCAGCAAAAGCATAAAAGGTGACAGTAAAGCGCAGTATGAGCTATACAAGTTATACGCTAATGCCATGTACTTTACGTGTTATCATATGATGCATAGTAAAGAGGAGGCGGAAGATATGTTGCAAGAGTCCTTTAGTGAAGCTTTTATGAATCTCCATCGGTTTAATCATGAGTCGACCTTTGGATCCTGGTTAAAAAGAATTGTTGTGAACAAATGCATTAATGAAATTAAACGTAAAAAGACTGAGCTCTATTTCAGTGATAGCATTGAGGCCTATGAAGGTGCGCCAGACGATGATACCCAATTGGAGCTCAGTGTTGACCAGGTTAAACTGGCCATGAAACAATTGCCCGATGGTAGCAGAGCTATTTTTCAGCTCTATTTACTCGAAGGTTACGACCACCGTGAAATCGCGGAGATTTTAGGAGTGAGTGAATCAAATTCGAAGTCACAATATATGGTGGCTCGAAGAAAGATCAAGGAAATATTAAAAGACAAATTAGATGAAACCAGATAAGTTAGAGGATTTTATTCGTGAGAATCGTGCCGGTTTCGGTCCGGGAGAAGATGCCCCTGATCTCTTTAGCAGCATTAAAAAGCCTAATGCGTCGGAGCCAGAAATGACAATAAGTTGGCGGAGGGTTTTGGCAAGAGCCGCTTCGGTAGTGGCGATTTTTGTCGCCTCGTATTACTTCCACGACTTTGTTTCTTCGAATAACTCAACGGGGCAGGAAATGCTAACCAAAGAAGACTTTAATAGTCCCTTATTTAAAGAATTACTAGAAGCCGATAAGTATTATACAGAACAAATCAATGCCCGAAAAGAGGAATTGTTTACCATGGCTTCTGAAGAAAGGGGTCTACAGACCGATATTACGAACGAATTGGCTGAGTTAGATGAGCAACTAATTGATCTAAAGCAGGATTTAAATGACAATGCCAATAATCAGGAAGTGGTTGAGGCAATGATCGATAACTATAGACTTAAACTCGAGATTTTAGAAGATATGCTCGAGCAAATTAAACGTAAAAATGATAAAGATTATAAAGATGAAAGTGGCTATTCAATATAGACTGTGTTTATTCCTGGGAATATTACTTCTCAGCAATATCAGCTTCGGACAAGACTTTCGCAAGAACAGGGTTGAGCACAAATCATTTAAAGTTGGGGAAAGGCCCGAACTTAAGATAACCAATAAGTACGGGACTATTCAGCTAATTGCCTGGAATAAGGACTCCATTAAGATGGAAGTAAGCATTGAAGTAAGGGCCAAAAAAGAATCTAAGGCAGAGGAAACCTTTAAAGACTTGAGCATCGATGTAACCCAGTTTCAATCATACGTAGAGTCTAAAACTTCTTTTGCCAGTGAAGAATCATTTTGGGGTGGGGTGAAAGAAAAAACGGGATCTGTTTTTTCGAGTGATAATAAAACACAAGTTGATTATAAAGTGTATCTCCCGGCAAACACCCACCTCACCATTAATAATAAATATGGTGATCTATTTATAGGAGATCATAGTGGCACTACGAATATTACCCTCTCGAATGGAGACTTGAAGACGGGAGTTTTTTCAGGAGCAACAACGATCAGTTTAGAGTATGCTTATGCGAATATTAAGGATATTAAAAACGGCACACTAAAACTTGATCATCGTTCTGAGGTTAAACTTGATGCCGCGAACAAGATTAAGGTGAATAGTCGTTCGTCGAGACTAAATATGGGTGAAATTGAAACCCTGGATTTAAACTCTTATCGAGACAAAATAACGCTTGAGAAAGTTGGGGGCTTAATCCTCGAATCATCTTACAGCTATTTTCAAATAGGTTCGCTAGGTAATGATCTTGACGCAAATATGCGCTATGGCAGTATAGATTTAGACCAAATTGGCCCATCGGTTAAAAAGCTAAACTTTACGGTAGAAAACACAGATATCGGAATGATAAAGCCAGCGAATAGGTCCATAACAATAGAGGCTATCTATAGTGAACAAGCCGGCCTTTACTTTCCTTCTGAGCTAATTAATAAGAAGACAACCAAAGAGGATGAAGAAAAAAAGCTGGTAAAAACTATTGGCATGATTGGCGATAGTTTCGTCTCCCCTATCAAATTGAATATAACAATGCCATCCGGCAACCTCAGAATAAAATAACAACATAACACATTAGAACAATGAAACTCACATTATCAATTACAGGCTTATTCCTTATTGCAATGCTAAGCACAGCAATTGCTCAGGATAATCAGAATGAATACCGATCAATATTCAATAAAAAATCAGATCGAAAAACTTCTCACGGTGGCTATGGCTCATTTGGGGTCGGGTACACCAATATCGATGAGAAAGATGCTATACTTCTAAATTTTAAAGGTGCTTGGGTTATTAATCATAGTATCTCTCTTGGCTTTGCCGGCACCGGTTTTTTCAACAATCTTTCCAAGAACCCCAACAATACCGAAAAGTATCTTGGCGGTGGCTATGGAGGATTCTTCTTCGAGCCTATCCTGCTAGCGAAATCACCAGTCCACCTTACGTTCCCAATTTTAATTGGAGGTGGAGGAGTATCAACTATTCCACAGAATTATTGGGACTGGGACGATAGTTATTATCCATATGATTATGACATATTCTTTCTTGTAGAACCCGGCGTAGAACTTGAATTTAATATGGTGAAATTTTTTAGAGTTGCCTTGGGGGCATCATACCGATGGACAAATGGCATAATCCTGCAAGAGTCTGCAGACCTCAGTGTTGCACCAGATGCTCTAGACGGATTTAATTTCTATATGAACTTTAAGTTTGGCAAGTGGTAAGCTAATAACCAAAGCTAAACGGAAGCCCTCTGCCTAATTATGTAGAGGGCTTTTTATTGATTTCTCTGCAAGTGAATATTGATCGGTGGAAAAGTATACATTTGCTAAAAACATATTCAGCTATCTTGAGTTGTCTTAAAAGGAGAAAAGTTATTGATGATTGATAATATTTAACACATGGAATCCTGGATTTATTGGATAGGAATGGCAGGTACCGTAGCCTTTGCTATAACGGCCGTGCTGGCAGTTGCACCAAAGGGAATTGATCTGTTCGGTGCCTGTGTGATGGGAATAATTACAGCCGTTGGAGGCGGCACCCTACGCGATATAATTTTAGACGTCCCTGTTTTCTGGTCGCTCGATGTAAATTATATCTGGGTCAGTCTAATTGCGAGCATCATAACATTTTATGCGACAAGAATATTTACCAGTAAATATGTAACGAAAGTACTCCTGATACTCGATGCCGTTGGAATCTCACTCTTTGGAATTGGTGCCGTTGATAAGGTATGGGATTTAGAGTTTGGCCTGCCCATATCGCCAGTACTGTTAGGCGTACTTACTGCCATTGGCGGTGGGCTTTTACGCGATATTATTGCTGGTAGAAAGAATTTAATTATGAGTCGTGAAATCTATGCGATTGCCGTAATGCTGGGATGTACTTTGTATGTATTGGTTATCCTCTACCTACCAGAATACAGAATTATTGGAAGTATAACCGGAATCCTGGTAATATTTGGTCTGCGTCTTGCCGTTATCCAAAAGAACCTAATCGTGCCAGGCTGGTTTTATTCTAGTGCACAAGACGAAAAGAACAACTAATGTTATAAGACTCCTTTAGGCACAATTTTTCTTGTCCAAGATTTTATGTTCTTGGCCACCCCGGCAAACTCATCCGGGTTATAATCGAGGGTTGTATGCCAGGCATTCTCTGGTTTAAACTCTTCTTCCATTCCTTCGGCCACACCATTAGCAATCTCTTTAGAATAGGCTACGACAATGCATTCTGTATTTAAATTCGCTGAACGGGGGTCGAGATTAAATGTTCCTATTACGCTAATCTCATTATCGATAACCATCGATTTGGCATGTAGGCCAAAAATTGGGGTAAATTCAATTTCTTTCTGTAAGACGCTGGTCATTATTTTTTTACGGATCGCAGCGTCTGGCCGGAACTCATAAATCTCAACGCCTGTTGCGAGGAGTTCTTCTCTGTCGCGCTTATAGCCCGAAAATGCTTCAAGATTATCGGTAGAAGAAAGGCTATTGGTTAGAATGCGAATTCGAACACCTCGGTCTACAGCTGCTTTAAAGAGGTCGCGACTCAGCGCTGTTGTAATAAGGTAGGGAGATTGAATATCGATTGAAAATTTCGCTTTAGATACTAGCTCCAGGAGGGCTGTAGTTGTAGCTCCTCCGCCGCCGAGACCCGATTCTTCCTGGTTCTTTCCGGGTTCATCGCTTATAAACTGAATCGAATCAATCCAGTGCAGCCTTCCTGATTCGGTGAGTTCATGAAGAGTGCCCGGAAACCCAGCTATCCTTTGTCTTATTTCAGGCCAAAAATTAAGCGGATTACAGGCATAATTATGAAGTGCATCAAACCTATCTGGTGCTGTATTCAAAATAAAATCATCAGCAGCTAGCTCTATAACATCTATGCTCAACTTACTCTCCCAAAATTCATTGAAAGAATTATTCATTACCTCCACCGTTTTGCCTAAGAGTAGCACATCCCTATCTCTGAAATTATATTCCCTATCAAAATCGAAATACTCCTCCGCAATATTTCTGCCTCCGGTTATAGCGACCTTTTGGTCGACAATAAACGTTTTATTATGCATTCGCTGGTTTGCAGACCTAAAATCTGTGGTAAACTTGCCGACTTTACTAATTATACTCTTCCCTAAATTAACTCCAGGGTTATATATTTTGATATTAATATTCTCATGAGAATCCAGCATTAATATATCTTCCAGTTCTGCATCTACCATAATATCATCAACCAGAATCCTAATCTTAACTCCCCGGTCGGCAGCCCGAATAAGGTAATCGCAGGCGATGAGGCCAACATTATCTGTAGAAAAAATGAAATACTGAATATCTATAGTTTGCTCTGAATACTTCGTGAGCCATGCTCTTTGCACTAAGGCACTAGCGCCATCTTCTAAAACATAGACTCCTGTTTTATCCAAACGAAGAGAATCAAAACCGGATATTTCATCAGAGACAGATTGCTCAGGGTTAAAAGTATATTCTATGCACTCCTGTTCTTGCAATGTTTCTGTTGTAGTGCCAGAATTACATGAGATCAGGAAAATAATCAGAGTACAAATTAGAATTACATATTTACTCTCGACTTTCATAAATCTTCTTTACACGACCAACTTCACCAGTTTCTAGCATAACTTTTATGCCATGTGGGTGCGAGCTTGATTTTGTAAGGAGTCGCTCAACAACCCCCTCAGTTAGATTGCCATTACGCTGATTATGCTTTTCAACAATGGCCACCTGCGAACCTACCCTAATATTAACCCTCTGATTTCCAGACAGTGAATTACTCATTTGTCTCTATGTTTAAACAATAATATTCAATTAGACGGATAAATTGGTTTCTATCAGTTTTTTTGGAAGCCCTCAGGTCGCTTCGATCGAACAGGAGCTGCCGGCTCTGGCTTCATGATGAACTCCTGCGTTTTTAGCAGTTCCATGGCTTCTTTAACGGCCCGCTCGAGTTGAGGGTCATGTCCTTCCATTACCAATTTAGGATCCTGAATCACTTCAATATCGGGGGCAATTCCTACTCCCTCAACGGCCCACTCGCCATTAACATCATAGAAGCCGCCTCTTGGTGCTACCATTCT
>CBDUMS010000031.1:0-34062 GCA_965368405.1 uncultured Cyclobacteriaceae bacterium | reverse complement strand
GTTGAAGAGTTCAATATAGATGGTTATCGTTGTGATGTCGCCATGCATGTACCTACTGACTTCTGGGAGCGCGCCAGAATGGAACTTGATCAATTGAAACCAGTCTTTATGCTAGCAGAAGCAGAACAGGTAGACCACTTGGACTATGCCTTTGATATGAACTATGGTTGGGAGCTCCACCATATTATGAACAAGATAGCGCAGGAAGAAATGGATGTAAATAATCTGAGAGAATACCTTACAAAATACAATGCGAACTATAGTGAAGAAGATTATCGGATGAACTTCATTACCAACCATGATGAAAACTCGTGGAATGGTACCATTAATGAGCGCATGGGAGAATCGCAGCATGCAATGGCCGTATTGATGACCACATTGCCTGGCATGCCACTTCTTTATAGTGGACAAGAAACAGGGTTGAACAAGCGGCTTCGATTCTTTGAGAAAGATACAATTGAATGGCAGGAGAGTCCTTTACGGCCTTTCTACACACAATTATTTGAGCAAAAGCATAAGAATCAGGCGTTGTGGAACGGTTCTTATGGTGGCCCTTTAGTGGAAATTGAAACCAATATGCCAAGTAAAGTTTTTGCTTTCTCACGAGAAAAAGATGGCGATCGAATTATTGCTATCCTAAACCTAAGTGCCGAGCCTGTTCTTTTCAGTCTAGCGAATAAACCCGATATAGCAGGACTGAGGGACTTAAATAATGGTGATGCTATCGAAAAAATAGGCAATTCTGAAATTGAACTCGATGCATGGGAATATTTCTTTCTTACTACTAAACTATGAACCGTAAACCGAAACTTTCAAAACTAGATATCTGGAACATGAGCTTCGGCTTTCTTGGAATCCAGATGGGCTTTGCGCTCCAAAATGCCAATGCAAGTCGCATCCTAACAATTTTTGGAGCCGACGTCCATGAGCTTTCATGGTTTTGGATTGTGGCCCCTCTAACTGGATTCTTTGTTCAGCCGATAATTGGCCATTATAGTGATCAAACCTGGACACGCCTCGGCAGAAGACGACCTTTCTTTCTTACCGGGGCAATACTAGCTGCTGCTGGCCTTATATTAATGCCTAATTCAAGCATGTTTGTTGCATATTTGCCCGCCTTATATGTTGGTGCAGGCATGCTTTTTATTATGGATGCATCTTTTAATATCGCGAGGGAGCCATTTCGGGCCCTTGTAGCAGACATGCTTCCCTCCGACCAACGTACCCTTGGGTTTAGTATTCAAACTGTCCTTATCGGAATTGGAGCTGTTATCGGGTCATGGCTACCCTATGTTCTATCGAATTGGATTGGAATAAGCAATAGAGCAGTAGTTGGTGATGTACCCTTGCACTTACTCTTGTCATTCATTATCGGCGCTAGTGTTTTGCTGATTACTATATTAATCACCGTAATCTCAACCAAGGAATACAGCCCGGAGGAATTGGCATCATTTGATTCAACAGAGGCTCAACCTGTAGTCGAGGAACCTGAAGAAAAGGCTAGTCTATTAAATATTTTTAGTGACTTCAAGAATATGCCAACAACTATGAGACAATTAAGCTTTGTGCAGTTTTTCTCATGGTTCGGGTTATTTGGTATGTGGGTGTTTACCACACCGGCTGTAGCGCATCATATTTATGGTCTACCCTTAACCGATTCTTCAAGTGAATTGTACCAGGATGCCGGTGATTGGGTTGGTGTTCTCTTTGGTGTTTATAATGCCATTTCTGCCATCTTTGCATTCTTTTTGCCAGCTATTGCGAAAAAATTCGGCCGCAAAAAGACCCACGAGATCGCACTCATCATTGGAGGCCTTGGATTAATTAGCATCTATTTTGCGCCTAACGAGTATTGGTTAATAGCATCGATGTTTGGTGTTGGTGTGGCTTGGGCAAGTATTTTAGCCATGCCATACGCAATTCTCGCTGGGTCGATCCCGGCCAAGAAGATGGGCGTTTATATGGGAATCTTCAATTTTTTTATAGTAATTCCTCAGATAATAAATGCCTTAATCGGAGGGCCAATGGTGAAATACCTCTATGGAAATAACCCTGTGTGGGCACTGGTTACAAGTGGCATATCCTTTATTATCGCTGCTTTACTTGTTAGTCGGGTGAATGATGTTGATGAAATTATTGATAAAGACCAACCTGCATCATGATTAAAGGATTTCTATTTGATTTGGACGGAGTGATAGTAGACACAGCTAAATATCATTTTTTGGCATGGAAAAGACTGGCTGATGAGCTAAATATCCCATTTACACTTGAGGACAATGAATTGCTTAAAGGGGTAAGCAGAATGGCATCCTTAGACATAGTTCTTGGTTTAGCTAATCGGCAGATATCCGAAGAAGAAAAGATTGCATTGGCTACTCGAAAAAATGAGTGGTATGTGGACTATATTCTTAAAATGAAAGCAGATGAGATCTTGCCCGGTGCACTAGATTTTATCATGGATGCTAGGAACAAGAGCATAGGAATTGCCTTGGGATCCGCGAGCAAAAATGCTCAAACTATACTAGATCGATTAGAGATCAGCGCGTACTTCGATGCTATCGTTAGTGGAAATGAAGTATCTAAGGCTAAACCAGATCCGGAGGTTTTCTTAAAAGGTGCCCAACTATTAATGGTTCCTGCTGAAGACTGTGTCGTATTCGAAGATGCTCAGGCAGGTATAGAAGCGGCTATAAATGCTAAGATGAAATGTGTTGGTATTGGATCACAGAGTCTGCTAAATAGAGCAGATATTGTAGTAAAAGGACTTCATGATATTTCCGTGGAGCAAGTTTTAAAACTGAAATAAAAAACAAAAGAATGAAAGATTACATTCTTAAAGATGAATGGCAGATTATTGAAAAAGGGTTCGTTCCCGAGTTCAATCGTATTTCTGAAAGTATCTTCAGTATTGGCAATGGCCGAATGGGTCAGCGAGCAAACTTCGAGGAAAAATACACAGGAGACAGCCTTCAAGGATCGTATATAGCCGGTGTTTATTACCCAGACAAAACACGTGTTGGTTGGTGGAAAAACGGTTACCCGGAATATTTTGCCAAAGTAGTAAATTCAATTAATTGGATAGGCTTAAATATTACTATTGATGGCCAGGATCTCGACCTTGCTCAATCTATAATTCACAAGTTTGAGCGCCGACTTAATATGAAAGACGGCCTGTTAATTCGAGAGGTTGAATTTAGTACGGCAAGCGGTAAACGTTTTTCATTAAATTCGAAGCGATTTACGAGCATTGCACGCCAGGAAGCTGGCGCAATAGATTTTACTATTACACCCCTGAGTGCATCAGCCCATGTAGAAATTGAATCCTATCTCAATGGAAATGTGACCAACGAAGATTCAAATTATGATGAGGTTTTCTGGACTGAAGTTGAGCAATATGCAAGCAATGAAATTCTTTCCGTCCAACAAGCTACCAAAAAGACCAACTTTCAAGTAGCAGCAGGCGCCGTTACACATGTCGCTGCCGGCTCCCGCCCTATTACCTGTAGCTCTACAACAACCCAGCCATGTTTTGCATCACAAAAGTATGAAATTGAGGCCAAGGTTGATGAAGCCATCAATATTCAAAAATATGTATCTATCCAGGTTTCGCTTTATTCTGTTGCAGAAGAGCTAACAGAACTATCGAAAAGTGATGCTGTTGCTCTATCGGAAATAAGTTTCGAGAACCTTTTGGCCGAGCATGCAACAAAATGGCATCATAAATGGCAGGAAAGTGATATTGTAATTGAAGGTGACTTATCTGCACAACAAGCAATTCGCTATAACATTTTTCAGCTTTATCAAACTTATATTGGCGATGATCCCCGCCTTAATATCGGACCAAAAGGGTTTACCGGTGAAAAATATGGCGGCGTTACCTACTGGGACACCGAGGCGTACTGTTTACCTTTTTACCTGCGTACTGCTGATAAAGAGGTAGCAAGAAACTTGCTAAAATATCGATATGAGCACCTGCCTAAAGCAATTGAAAACGCGGCTAAATTAGGCTTTAAACATGGCGCCGCCCTCTACCCAATGGTTACTATTAATGGGGAGGAATGCCACAACGAGTGGGAAATTACCTTCGAAGAAATCCATCGGAACGGTGCAATAGCGTACGCTATATATAATTATATAAACTACACTAATGACCATCAGGTGATTGAGGAATTCGGCCTGGAAGTTTTAATAGGAATATCGCGGTTCTGGTCACAACGTGTATCGTATTCTGAACAAAAAGGCGCCTATGTAATGTTAGGCGTAACTGGCCCAAATGAATATGAGAATAATGTTAATAACAACTGGTACACTAATACCATTGCGCAATGGACATTACGCTATACTTTGGAACAGATAGACTGGCTCTCTAAAACCAACCAATCCAGGCTCAATGAAATATTGGCTGCAGTATCATTTAATGCCGATGAAGAAATTACAAGATGGGAAGACGTTATCAAAAATATATACTTGCCTTATGATGAAGATAAGTGTGTGTTTTTGCAGCAAGATGGTTTTTTAGACAAAGAACTAATCCCAGTATCTGAATTGCCTTTATCAGAACGACCGATTCACAAAAAATGGTCATGGGATAGAATACTTAGGTCTTGTTATATCAAACAAGCAGATGTACTTCAGGGAATTTATATGCTCGAGGATGAATATGATAAAGATACAATTGAGCGTAATTTTAGGTTCTATGAGCCTTTAACCGTGCATGAATCTTCATTATCCGCTAGTATACATTGTATTTTAGCCAATTCTATTGGAGATAGAGATGTCGCTTACGATATGTATCTTCGAACTGCACGTCTTGATCTTGATGATTATAATTCCGATACAAACGACGGCTTACACATCACTTCTATGGGAGGTACATGGATGTCTATTGTAGAAGGATTTGCCGGATTGAGGGTAAGAGATCATAAACTTATACTACAGCCCTCTTTACCTAAAACTTGGGATGCCTATTCATTTAGAATCGTTTATCGCGGAGTTGTTTTAAAAATAGCTATCTCAAAAACGAAGACTGTTATTCAGAATAAATCCGACCAGAATATCGATATACGAATAGGTGATGAAGATATCGCTGTTTATGCAGGGCAGGAAGAAACTTATATCGATAGTTGGCAAGAAAAGATTGAAGTATAGCATAGCGAAAATTTAAGCGCAATTATTCGATCAATTTCATACGAGATATGGGATTAAAGCTATTTTTGGTTAAACTTGACAAAAAATTAAAATAATAACTATGCTTAACCGAAAAATAAGTTTACTACAAATACTTATGGTCCTTTCCATGGGTGTTTTTATTGCATGTGGCGGTAATAAAGAGACCTCAGAAGACGAGTCTGCGGAATTTGATGCAGCAAAAGAAAGCCTGAAGGAAAATATAGAAGGTGTTATCGTTAACATCCCTTCTCCTGCTGAACTACCTTACCTCTTACAAGCAACAGGTGCCGATTTCAATATGTCGTTAGTAAATGACAAAGGCTCGGCGGACAAATATTTGTCGACATTCGATAAAGCCGCTATGAACCTTGGTATCTATGCTGCAGATATCGGTTACCTAAGTTCTTACGAACAAACTCAAGAAGCACTTGATTACCTTCAAGTTGCCAAGCAATTAGCCGATCACCTTGGCGTTGTGGATGCCGTTGACCAAGTTGTTCTAGAACGTTTTGAGTCTAATATTGATGAAAAAGATTCGCTTTATAAGATAATCAATGGAGCAATTGAGAACGTTGACCAATACCTAAAAACAGAAGCTCGAAACAGAGTTGCTGCCTTGGTTACCACCGGTAGTTTTGTTGAAGGTCTTTATGTATCAACTGAATTAGTAAGAACCTACCCTAAAGATCTTCTACCTGATGACGCAAGAAATCTCATATTAACACCTGTAATTAAGCTTATTCTAGATCAGGAAAAATCTGTAGGTGAATTGATCAAATTAATTGATTCTCTTCCTCCAGATGATTTGACAAAACAAATCCGAGCGGACTTAGTTTCATTACAAGGAAACTATTCTGCCTTAAATATGGAAGATCAGATTAAAAACAGCCGTGCTGATCTTATGCTCTCCGACGAAACGCTTGTTGAAATAACAGGCACAGTAAATAAAATGCGGAGCGACATTATTCAATAATTTTTACCGAAATTCATAAAAAGGCTGTTTCTTCAAACAGCCTTTTTTTATTTTCGGGAGATAAACCTAATTTATTATGAGCAAGGCCCTAGTTGAAGCACTGATAAGACTCTTTGCAATTATTGCCAAGGAGGACGACGTTACCGAAGACGAGCGCGAGAAAGTACGACTAGTGCTGCGGAATGTACTTAACGACGATCTGGTAGCCGAGTATATGGATCTTTTCGATAAAGAGGCGGAAGAGCTTATGCGCGAGGATCGAAACATTAGCGATGAACAACATATCGCTGACCTATGTACTGAGCTAAATCAAGAATTAACCAGGCATCAAAAAATAGCCGCTTTGGTACAGCTTACTGCTATAATGTTAGCAGATGGTATTATTTCCGATCGTGAACTAGAGCTCATTGAATTAATTCGCGAAAACTTCCATGTTGATAATAATGAGCAAGCATCAATAAATATGTTTGTGCAAGGCCGTTCTCCTGGGCAATTAGATAATGCCAATATTCTAATAATCGATAGTAACGATTATGAAGGCACAAATAAATTTCACCATGTGCAGCGCGATGGCATCGATGGATTCATTGGCGTAATACATATACCTCAGAGTAACTCCTATTTTATAAAGATCATTGGCCGAAACAATGTTTATGTTAATGGAACGGTACTTCCCGAAAACCACATAAAGGCCTTTCCTTCTGGGAGTTCTATACGCGGTAATTTCGACACCATTTATTACACTGATATAATCTCTAAGTTTCAGGCACATCGCGACTTCCAGAAGCTATCCTTAGAGGTAAAAGATATTGGGTATACCTTCAAGAATGGCCATATGGGACTTCGGAAAGTCCATTTTGCCGAAAATTCGGGCAAACTCATGGGGATTATGGGCGCCAGCGGTGCCGGCAAGTCCACCCTACTCAATGTCCTTAATGGAAGAGACAAACCCACAGAAGGCAAGGTTTTACTGAATGGCGTAGACATACATGCCAACCCCGAATTTATTGAAGGTGTGATTGGCTTTGTACCGCAAGACGACCTGCTGTTCGACCAGCTTACCGTATACCAAAACCTGTTCTATGCAGCAAAACTCTGTTTCAATAATATGACAGAGCCGGAAATCGATGCGTTAGTTATTAAAACACTTGCGAATCTCGGATTACAAGATATAAAAGACCTTCAGGTTGGTTCGCCACTCGAAAAAGTGATTAGTGGTGGCCAGCGAAAGCGTGTAAACATTGCCCTTGAACTAATCCGTGAGCCAAGCATTCTTTACGTCGATGAGCCAACATCAGGCTTATCGTCCAGAGATTCTGAAAACATTATGGATCTGTTGAAAGATCTATCCTTAAATGGCAAGATCGTTTTTGTGGTAATCCACCAACCATCCTCTCAGATATTTAAAATGTTTGATAAGTTATTGGTACTCGATACCGGCGGTTATCAAATATTTTACGGTGATCCTGTTGAGTCGATCATTTACTTTCGCGAGGTTGCCAAATTGCTCGAGAGCGATCAGGGCGAATGTACTTACTGTGGTAATGTAAATCCCGAGCAAGTTTTTGATATCATAGAATCAAGAATTGTTGATGAATATGGTAATGTAACGAACGACCGAAAGGTAAAACCTGAGCAATGGAATAGATATTATGAATCCAATCTAAAACAGTTGCCTATTGCCATTTCGGACGACAAGCCGGAATCGACCTTGAAAATTCCTTCAACATGGAATCAGACAAAAATATTTGTGATTCGCGATTTGCTTGCGAAACTCACCAATCGCCAATATGTCTTGATCAACCTGCTGGAAGCCCCCGTTCTGGCACTTGTCCTAGCCTTTTTCGTGCGTTACTCCCCTACGGCAGAGTACATGTTTCAGAAGAACCAGAATATACCGTCGTACCTCTTCATGAGTATTATTGTAGCACTTTTTATGGGGCTGACCGTTAGTGCAGAAGAAATTATAAAAGACAAGAAAATCCTGAAAAGGGAGAGTTTCCTAAACTTAAGTAAGTCGAGTTACCTCACTTCAAAAATCATCACTCAGTTTGCCATTTCAGCAATTCAAACTTTCTTATTTGTACTTATCGGCAACAGTCTTTTGGGTATTGAAGGAATGTTCTTCACTTTCTGGCTAATACTATTTTCAACATCGGCATTTGCCAATTTACTGGCATTAAATATATCCGCCACAATGAATTCTGTGGTTACCGTATATATTTTAATCCCATTCCTTCTTATTCCGCAGTTATTGTTGAGTGGTGTAGTGGTTAAGTTCGACCAACTTAATAAAGCCATTAGAAACGAAGTCGACGTGCCTATAATTGGCGATTTGATGGTATCTCGTTGGGCACTCGAAGGAGCACTCGTAAATCAATTTGTTAATAACGAATTCGAATCGAAGTACTATTTGGTCGATCAAGAAATTGCCAATAATAGGTATAGTACGGTCTATTTGCTACCTACCCTCGAAACGATGCTGAAAGAAGGTTTCGAACTTGCGAAAAAGAGCCCTTTAGATGCAG
Source organism: uncultured Cyclobacteriaceae bacterium (assembly GCA_965368405.1). Lineage (GTDB taxonomy): Bacteria > Bacteroidota > Bacteroidia > Cytophagales > Cyclobacteriaceae > S012-113. Next base: position 25,392 of record CBDUMS010000031.1, on the reverse strand, counting down.
ATGCAGCCGATAAACTCAAAACTGTTCAAAACGAGGTCCAAAAACTGTTGAATAAAGTTGGCCGGGATAAACTGGCAGTAGCAAACAAGATAACACCAACTGCTATTAATGAAGAGGTTTTGAACCAAACCTTGGAGTTTTTAGACATTTATCGAAACTACAGTCTGCAAAAACAGCAGGCCGCAATTAGTAAAAAGGATATTATTACATCTTCCTTAATTGACGATGGTACATATGATGAATTAAAAACGAATCATAGAAATGATGTTGTTGCGCAAACGGTAACCAATGGTGGCTCCCTGAAAAGGATTGTCAATAAGCGTAACGAACTCCATAGACTGTCAGACCCTATTTATGATATCCATTATAAGCCAGGGAATATTTTCGACTATCGTGCACCTTTATATGTTCCTATCAAACATTTTCTTGGCGCAACACTGCCAACTACTTATTTTAATATTTTGGTCATTTGGTTTATGACAGGGCTTTTAGCGCTAACTCTGTACAACGACGGGCTTAAAAAACTAAGTAAAATCTTTGATAAAAAGCCTTAGGAAAGAACTTCAAGAACATCGTTTTGATGAATAATTCCGTTATTCTCAGGAATTAAGTTGATCCCAAAGTTCACTTTATTGTCTTTCTTGCGATAACTGCTTAATGTTTTGAGGGTTTCCTTTGTACTTCTACCGGAATCCTGTTCAATATTAATCACAGGACAACGGGCACATTTCTTCGCTACCTGAAAATAGACATCTCCTATCTTTATTCTTCTCCACTCTTCTTCCTCAAAAGCTGTTTGAGTACCTACATGAATATTAGTCCTAAAGCGATCAATCCCAATCTTTGTACTGAGCCTGTCATTCAGATCTTGAAGCGAAGCTGAACCAGTTAATAGTACAGGATAACCATCAGCAAAGCTTACAATAGCACCATTTGTAGAAGAGGAAATAACACGGGTGTCATCATCGTGCATGTAAACCAGTTTTACGCTCTGCCCAATTTGGTTCGAGAGCCAATCATCTACCTCCTTTTTAGAAGCACGTGCTCGCACCACCTGACCCCATACTTCTACTTCTTCTACCCTCTGAAAGTCACTAAAAGGTACAGATATATAATCATCGGCATCGACCTTAGCGATGGTTAAGACTTCCTCCACAATTGGATTGAGTTGTGTTAATATAGGAAACTGCCGCTGACTTATAAAAGAGTTCGAAGAATCAACAATCATCCATCTTCTATCATTATTTAGCCCGCGAGGATTAACGGTTGCGCAAGGTATTTTCGCACCTCTTAAGCCTTTTACAGGATATTCAAAAAGCGATTCTACAATCATGCACCAAATGTAGCAATAACCAATTATTAAATGATTACGTTGAACCTACATATCAAACCTAAGCATATGAAAGCGATATTGTTTATTTTACTCTTCAGTATTACAAGTTTTACTTCTGCTCAAGAGGTTAACCTGAATAATGAAACCTTTGATTTTTGGGTAGGCCAATGGAAAGCAGAGTGGAAACAGCCTGACGGTACGGTGGGCACGGGCACCAATACGATAACCAAAGTGCTTGATGCAACTGTAATTGAAGAGAATTTTGAGATTACGGGAGGAACGCAAGCCGGGTTTAAAGGCAAAAGCTTGTCCGTTTTTAACCCAAATACTGGCTTATGGCATCAGGCATGGGTCGACAACCAGAACGGCTACCTTAATTTCATTGGAGAGGTAGACGGAGAACGCAAAATATTTCAAACCCTGGTTGTTGAAAAGGAAGGTAGTATATCGAGCCAACGCATGGTATTTTACGATATACAGGACAATTCATTTACCTGGGATTGGGAAGGAACTAAAGATGGCGGAAAGACCTGGACCTTATTATGGCGTATTCATTATACACGCGTAAACTAATACTAGGTTAGTTACAGTATTTACTTATTTGGTTAGACTTGTCTGGTCCCGTGTATCGCTGAATTTCCTCGCAAGCCTTTGCGGTACTTCCCATTCCGAAATGAGCCTGCGCCAATTCAAGGTGAATATTTTCCAAAGTATTATCGATGGATTCTGCTTTTTCTAACATTCGTAGAGCTTCCGGGTAATTCTCTTGCTTAAGCCTCAATAATCCAATATTTCGATAGACATAGGCATTATATGGGTCAACCTTCATGCTTTCAATAAAATAGCTTTCTGACTCATCTTCCCGGCCTAATTTAAGCAAAATATAACCCTTATTATTAATTATGAAAGCATCCTTCTTATTCAATGAACCCGCGGTATTAATGGCAACCAGCGCTTGGTCATAATCGCTAAGCCCAACATAAGTCATCGCTAAAATATTATAGGCATTGGGCTCATCAGCATTAAGCCTCAACGCTTGCTTTAGGTACACTAATGCGGAGTCATAGGCTCTATTTTCATAAAAGATATTCGCCATATTAATCAGGGCCTCGCTGTTAGTTGTATCGCGCTTATAAGCACTACGAAAATTGTCCATAGCAGCGTCTTTATCTTCCATATCATAATAGATCAGTCCCCTGGTAAAGAAAATCAAACTTGAGTCTGGCCATATCCTATTTAAATCCTCGATCTCCTCCAATGCGGCATAATGCTGATGAACCGCTAGGTTTGCTCGGGCATTATTCAAAATCGCATCGGTATAATCCTGCTTTATTTTCAGGGCTGTATTAAAGCTAAAAATCGCTGCGTCGTAATTACGCTGACCCATTTCTGCTAATCCACGATTATTCCATGCATCCACAAAAGCGGAATCCTGGCCAATGGCCTCATTATAAAAACGAATGGCCTCACTCCAATTACTCTCCGCATACGCGGCATTGCCTTTTTTTAGAAAATTCAATTTCGTCACCTCTTCCTTATTCGAGCATGCTATTGTATAGCCCGCTAGAATAATAATCACCCAATTCCTCATGACACAAAAATAACTTTTATAATACTTTATTTGGTTTATAATATAAACTTATTTATAATTACAATATATTTAATATAGAAAAAATTAGTATGCCATATAAAGCTGCACAGACAATATGCATAAAGGTATAAAAGGGGATTTTCTTACCAATTGAGCGAAACAGTATCCCTTTATGGAAATGGATTTAACAAAAAATAAATAGCAATGAAAGACAACATAACTAATGAAGAATCGCTAGCCTTAATCACAAAAATGATTTCGACTGCAAAAGGAAATGTAAGCCAGAGCGCCTTCCATATGCTCCTTTGGGGATATGTGATTGCATCCCTAGGCATATTGCACTTTTTAATGCAAACCTATAATATCATTGAGCACCCGGAAATGGTCTGGTTACTCACTATTCCTACGTTGATTATCTCGCTAATTGCAGGATACAAAAGGGGAAGAAAAGCATTAGTCAGGACACATCTGGACACGTTATATGCCTGGGTATGGATGTCATTTGCCGTTACCATGGGGTTAATGATATTCTTTCTGGCAGGAAAATGGGATATTGTAAATCCTATGGTACTCATGTTGGCAGGCTATGCCACTTTTATATCAGGCAAACTCCTTCGTTTTAAACCCATGGTGTACGGGGCCATAAGCTTCTGGGTATGGGCTTTAATTGCTTATTTTGTTGGACCGTACTATGGTATGCTGATTACTTCAGCTGGAATAATTACAGGCTATATTATTCCGGGAGTTCTACTTCAAAGAAAAAACAATGAATCTTAAACCACTCGATCCTCTTCTTCATTCACAACTGAGGTTGGCGGTAATGTCTATCCTGATGAGTGTAGATGAAGCCGATTTCGTTTATCTTAAAGATAAGACCGAGGCTACGGCAGGAAACCTAAGTGTTCAGATAGAAAAGCTCAACCAGGCATCCTATATAACGGTTACAAAATCGTTCAAGGGTAAGAGGCCTAATACCACCTGTAAGATCACGAAAAAAGGTGTTAGTGCATTCGAAGCTTATGTCGAAAACCTAAAGAGTTATATCAACTAATAGGTGCCCGCTCCAAGCATAACCAAGGTACAACCCTCTACAACTTCAATACCCTTTTCTTTCGCCTTAGTCATGAAGCTGTCGTTTTCGGTTCCCGGGTTAAATATTATTCGCTTTGGGGTAAGCGATAACAAGTAATCTATGTACTCTTCTTGATGACGAGGGCCTATATACATTGTGATCGTGTCAACATCCGTAATCTGAGGATTTTCGCGTATCGGTAAAATTACCTTGCCAAACACTTCGCCCTTCTTAATTCCTATAGGTATAATCTTATGATTATATTGAGTTAACCGCTCCGCTGCCATAAAGGCGTACCTGCTTGTGTTAGGTGTTGCCCCTACAATTACAGTGTTTATCATACTTGTTCTTTATTAAAATAGATTAATGCCGCCATTTTCGCACAGTTCTCTCCATCTATAGCAGCCGAAACAATTCCCCCTGCATAGCCTGCCCCTTCACCAGCAGGAAACAACCTTTTAACTTGAACATGTTCCAGGGTCTCGGGCGTTCGAGGAATTCGTACTGGTGATGAGGTTCTGCTCTCTACCCCAAGCAATATAGCTTCATTGGTTAAATACCCTTTCATCTTACGATCGAATTGTCTGAACGCATAGCTTAATCGCTTACTAATTGGTTCAGGAAGCATATCATTCAATAAAACAGGGTTTACTCCAGGTTTATAAGATGTGTCAGGAAGTGTTGTAGATAGCTTTCTATTAACGAAATCAGTCAACCGCTGTGCAGGCGCAACCAAATTGCCTCCACCAGCTTCATAGGCTCTTCGCTCCAATTCCTCCTGATAATGCATATAGCGCAGTGGCGAGTCACCATATTCCTGAAGAACCTCATCGTCATCTATGGCGACGACAATACCGGAATTCGCATATTTGGAATTTCGGCGTGACGGACTCATGCCATTAACCACAACTTCTCCGGGTGAGGTTGACGCTGGAACAATAAAGCCGCCGGGACACATACAAAATGAGAATACTCCCTTCTTACGCGAATTATAATCAACCTGACATACGACTGAATATGCTGCAGCGGGGAGAAAATCACCTCGTCCGACTTGATGATATTGAATAGAATCAATAAGTTCCTGTGGGTGCTCTACCCTTACCCCCATGGCAAAGGATTTCGGTTCGATCTTTATCTTCTTTTCATAAAGCAATTTATATATATCCCTGGCAGAATGCCCTGTTGCCAGGATTACCGCTTCAGCAAGAATTTTTTCAGTGCCTGTTCGAACGCCTTTAACTTCATTGTCTTCAATAATAAGATCGGTTACCCGGGTGTCGAAGCGAACCTCACCGCCATGATCAATGATATATTCACGGAGAGATTGTATGATTTTGGGTAATTTATTGGTGCCAATATGCGGGTGAGCCTCATACAGTATATTATCATGCGCCCCGTGATGATGTAATATTTTTAGTATTCGGGCAACGTCGCCACGTTTTTTGGATCGTGTGTACAACTTCCCGTCGGAGTAGGTTCCAGCACCTCCTTCGCCGAAACAATAATTAGAATCTTCATCAACTATTCCTTCGCGATTAATTTTGGCCAAATCTCTGCGACGCGAACGAACATCTTTACCGCGTTCCAGTAAAATTGGTTTTATTCCAAATTCAATGAGCTGAATAGCGGCAAATAACCCTGCGGGCCCGGCACCGATTATAATAATCGACTTACCGTTAGCCACGTCATGCTGCGATGGCTCGTAATCGTTCAAATCCTCACGATGAACGTCGCTCCCTACCCTGGCTTCAATATTAATCTTTATTGGGGTGCGTCGGGCGTCAATCGAGCGACGCAAGATAACCACGTCTCCGTTCTCATAGCCGGCCTTCTTTTGTGCTATCGATTTAAGTCGTAACTCATCGGCTGCATCTTCCGGGGATAATGAAAGATTAATGGTTTTGTAAGACAAATTCGTCATCGTTTAATTCTAAAGGCGTAACCAAAATTCACTCCTATTCTGATAGAATAGGCGAAATTATTGGAATTCAATACTTTGAAAGGGTCGTTCCCCGGATCCTGTGGAACATAATTTTGCTGATAATCTCTATAACCCAGCCCAAAGCCAACATAGGCATCTGCAGTGAATCCATTGGCGTTAACGTTTTTAAAGAATCTTGTGCCGACTACGACACCATATTCAATTTTCTGTTCATGCGCTCCTTCAATTCTTTCACCAGACTGGTTAATATTATGATAACTCGAGGTGTATTTAAGTTCATGGGCGAAAAAAGGCTGCCCAATAGGTGCTTCTTTATGATAAAAACGCTGCCGAACCGTGGCAGAATATCCTTGAGAAAAGACTATATCGTCACTAATAGAGCTAAAAGATCGGAAAAACGGATCTCGTAAGTATTGTACCATAACTTCATAGCCAAGCCGTTCCTCCAGATAATACTCAAAACTGAAAGGCAAAACATTAGCTAATGGAGCTACGGGGTTGTAGCCAATAATAAATGCTTTGTATTCGTGAATCCTTTTTTTGAAGTACCGGCTTTTCTTTCTAAAAGTTTTAGAACTTCCTGCTCTCGCTCTTCTTATTTCACTTAGTTGTTTTTGCTCCTGATTGTCTTCAGCAATAAAAAATGCAGACTCTCCATCCTCATAATAAGGTTTATAGTAACCCGTAATTTCACCAGATGGTTCGTATAACTCCCAAATACCAACCTTAATATCATTCTTAATGGTTCCCTTCATCTTAATTCCACCATTATTATAAAAGCCTTTGAATAGCCCTTCGCCCATGACAAAATCACATGATCCTTCGAGATTTCCATTTTCATAAAAGTATTCCCAGTGGCCATCATTAAGGCCATTCTTAACTGCACCCTTTACTTTTAATGAACCGTTTTTATAATACTCTTTGTATGCGCCATCGCCTCTTAGGTAGTTCGCTTCCCCTTTCAGGGTACCGTCGTTATAAAACATCTGCCAATTCCCATTTTTCTCTCCTTCCACAAGCTCTCCTTTCGATGCAACGCTACCATCACTATGGTAATAGATCCAAATACCATTGGCTAAATCTTTATCAAAGCGTCCTTCTGCCTCAATTCTTCCAATTTCGTCGTAGTATTTCCAGGTCCCATCTTTCTTTCCTGCAACAAAATTGCCTCTGGCTTGAATTGTACCATCTTCATAATAATAGAGCCATTCGTCTACCTGTTCCTCTCCAATACGCTTGCCTTCGGCTTTAATTGCACCCGTTTCATAAAGCTCTTCATAATAAGAGCCTAATCCTGAGAACTCTTCTGTAGCCCGAAGAATACCCTCTGGGTAATAATATTTCCAAAACCCATCCTTCTTTCCCGTTATGTATTTTCCCTCGCTCTCTTTAGACCCGTTCTTATGGTAGTAAACCCAGTCATCTTGTTTCTTCCCTTCAACCATTTTGCCTATCATCTTGAAACTACCGTTTTCGAAATAGTACTGCCATTCCCCTACACCCTTGCCGTTCTCTATTTCACCCTGCATCCGCAGTTGCCCATTTTCAAAATAATATTTCCAGATTCCGGTAGACTGATTATTAACAAATTGACCCTCACTTTTGAGATTTCCGTTCTTAAAAAACGACTTATACGGTCCATTTAGGGTGTTGTTATCCTTAGAGGTGACATAAAATTCCTCCTTTACACTCTCACTATTTTCATAGTACGATTTTAACAATACCTGAGCTTGACTCGTTAGCGGAATCAATATCAGGGTTATCGCTATGATATGATGTAACCTTAACTGCATATTTCAATTTCAAATTTAGTCAAAACACATCAGGTTCATTTCTAATAACTTCAATTATGACATTTTATTACCGGAATATTCGTATTCAAATTACCAGTTAGAAGGATAAGTTGTAATTTTGATTAACAATTAATCTCAACAAATAATACCAACTAAAATGGCCGTAAATAAAGCACAAGACAATTTCGAATCACCTGATTTTTATGGAATTGATGATTTATTAAGTGAGGAACATCAGTTAATTCGATCGTCTATTCGCGACTTTGTAAAGAAAGAAATATCACCATACATTGAGCAGTGGTGTCAGGATGCTTTTTTCCCAAAAGAGATTGTTTCAAAATTTGGCGAGATGGGCGTCTTTGGTCCCTTTGTTTCAGAAGAATATGGCGGTGGCGGCATGGATTACACTGCATATGGCTTAATAATGCAAGAAATTGAACGAGGCGATTCAGGAATGCGCTCGACGGCTTCTGTTCAAGGTTCATTGGTGATGTATCCCATATATAAATTTGGTTCTGAGGAACAAAAACATAAATATCTGCCCAAACTTGCCTCCGGAGAAATGCTAGGCTGCTTTGGTCTTACTGAACCAGATTTTGGCTCAAACCCGGGAGGCATGGTTACACATTTCAAAGATATGGGAGATCACTATTTGTTGAATGGGGCAAAAATGTGGATCTCTAATTCACCCTATGCTGATATAGCCGTTGTATGGGCTAAGAACGAAGAGGGTCGAATCCATGGCCTCATTGTGGAACGTGGAATGGAGGGCTTCAGTACACCGGAAACTCATAATAAATGGTCGCTCAGAGCAAGCTCTACAGGCGAGCTCGTTTTTGATAACGTTAAAGTACCAAAGGAAAATCTACTTCCGGGTAAGTCGGGGTTAGGAGCACCTCTCATGTGTCTCGATTCTGCACGATATGGTATTGCCTGGGGAGCACTGGGTGCCGCAATGGATTGCTATGATGCAGCTAAGCGCTATTCTCAGGAGCGAATTCAGTTTGATAAGCCTATAGGTTCATTTCAGCTTATTCAGAAAAAGTTAGCTGAAATGCTCACGGAGATCACGAAAGCCCAGCTTGTGGTATGGCGCCTCGGCCAGCTTATGGACCAGGGAAAAGCAACCACCCAGCAGATCTCCTTAGCGAAAAGAAATAATGTAGAAATTGCCTTAAATATTGCTCGAGAAGCCAGACAGATCCATGGTGGTATGGGAATCACCGGGGAGTATCCTATGATGCGTCATATGGCGAATTTAGAATCGGTGCTTACTTACGAAGGAACCCATGATATTCACTTACTTATTCTTGGACAAGAGATAACCGGCATACCAGCTTATAAGTAAATCGAACCGAATATGATTATGTCTCGTTAATGTATGTAAACCTTTCCAATGATAAAATCATATGTTGTTTTCGTATTGCTTTTCTTCATTCATATTGCCAGCTTCGGTCAGTTAGAGAAAGATCTTGTTAGTATTAGCGAGCAAGTAAATAAAGATCGATATGCCGAGATTGACGGCAGTCCCTATTATTACGATGAATGGCAGTCCGGCGATATCATTAGCAGTGATGGTAAGCACCATAATCACGATAAAATAAACTTTAATGGCCTGACCGGCGATTTGGAGATAATGGATGGGATAAACGTGCGAAAATTACGCACGGGAGGGTTTCTAAAGGTTATTGTAAATATTAATGATCGGACCGATACTTTTTTAAGAGGAATACACCCAAACTTCAACTTTGATTTGATCTGTGTGTCTTATGACGGTCCACGGTTGAAATTACTCACTGAGTTCAACGTTCGAAAAGACAAATATCAGGACACCCGAACCAAGGTAGAAAAGTTTGCACGACGCTCTAGCTTTTATTTACTATTTGATGATAAGTTGGAACCTGTTGCCTTCAGAAAGAAGAAAATAATAAATATTTTAGGCCATGGCGATCAAATAGAGGCTTATCTGAAAGAGAGCAAACTATCTATTCGCTCCACGGATGAACTCGTTACTTTGCTCGCATACTTCGAAGCTAATATCTTATAAGTCTCCTAGTTATTGGGAACAGATATTATCGCTTTCAGTACAACACGCTGGACTGGTGCCGCAGGGTCGTTGGAGTAAATCGTAATCGATTTTTGCTGAGTCCCACGTCTTCCTGTAGTGTTAAACCGAACAATCATTTGTGCCGCTTCACCGGGTAGAATATCGGTGCGATCGAGAGCTACAACGGTACAGCTACAATTAGCCATCGTTTTTCGAATGTTCAACGGGCTTTTACCGGTGTTTGCTAAACGGAAAGTTGCCTCTTTGCTCACACCTTGCTCGAGCGAACCAAAATCAAAAATACGTTCCTCAATATTCAGTTTCGGTGCTTTCGCCGCACTTTCTGCAGATAATGGCGCGAAGTATTCATTTATGTCAGCATAGACCGTAAAGGCTTTCTTAGCATCCGCAGCAGCTTCATTGGTATATAAAGTAATTCCATCAGACATAAAGCCAAGGTCATTTTTTCCAGTAGCATCATAACTGATCACCACTTTTCCTTTTTGTGCGGGCTCAATAGTTTTTGGCAGAAAGCTAACCTTAATATACTCAGGACTTTCTACACGGTCTAAAAACGAAATAGCTTTATCAGATTGATTGTAAACCTCAAATTCTCTTGTGGTCGGCTGGTTATCATACACCTTACCCATATTAAACGCGCGGTACTTGGTCCTTAGCCCACCCATTACGGTAGGGAAATCATCTTCAATGGTTCTTGGCTTAGGTTCTACTTTGCCCTGAATACGCAACAAAATATTGCTACGCTTTCCAGTCGTGGTAACTGTTAAGGTCTTATTAAATGGTCCCGGTCTATTTTTAGGGTTATAAACTGCCGTGATTTGACCCGATTCCCCGGGCAGGACAGGTGCTTTGGTCCATGAAGGCGTGGTACAGCCACAGGATGCCCTCACATTGGTTATCGTAATCGGTTCTTGAGTTACATTGGTAAATTCAAATTTATATTCAGCAGGACCATCTGCTTCTTTAATTAACCCGAAATCGTGAATTTCTTCTACAAATTTTAATTCACTAACCTCTTGCGCCACTCCTAGAACTGGTGCCGCTAAAACCAATAAAAAAACTAATTTCTTCATCATACCTGTTGTTCTTCTCCTATGAATTCTCTTAGAACCTTAATTTGTAACCCAAATTTACAAAGAATGGTTACTAAACGTGTTGATTGACGCTTCGATTAACATATTTTTGTAACCAAATATTAGATTTATGGCAAGAATACTTACCGGAATTCAAAGTTCGGGAAGACCACATTTGGGGAATTTATTAGGTGCAATTATACCGGCTATTGAACTCTCTAAAAAACCTGAGAACGAGTCACTGTTTTTTATCGCAGACCTACACTCCTTAACCACCATTAAAGATCGTGAAGAGCGTATTGATAATACCCGAGCAGTAGCTGCTGCGTGGCTAGCTTTCGGCTTCGATACCGATAAAAATATTTTTTATCGCCAGTCTAAGATTCCTGAGGTTTGCGAATTAACCTGGTATTTTAATTGCTTTACCCCGTATCCCATGCTTGCTAATGCCCATTCTTTTAAGGACAAATCTGATCGACTGGCTGATGTAAACGCGGGATTATTTATCTATCCGGTATTAATGGCCAGTGATATCCTGATGTACGATGCGAACTTTGTTCCGGTGGGCAAAGACCAGAAGCAACACCTCGAAATGACCCGAGATATTGCGAACAGTTTTAATCATCAATTTGGCGAAACCTTTGTTGTTCCTGAAGCCAAAATTGATAATGCAGTAATGACGGTTCCGGGTACGGATGGGAATAAAATGAGTAAATCATATGGCAATATCATCGATATTTTCCTTCCGGATAAAAAACTGCGAAAGAATATTATGGCAATCGTCACTGATTCTACACCATTAGAAGAACCTAAAGACCCGGATACCTGCAATGTTTTTAGCATTTATAAGCTTTTGGCAAATCAAGAGCAGATTGCGGAAATGCGTAAGAATTATACAGGTGGCAACTATGGCTATGGCCATGCCAAACAAGCGCTCTTTGAACTAATCATTGATAAATATCAAGACGAAAGAGCTGCTTTTACTAAATTTATGGATAACCCCGATCTTTTAGAAAAGGAACTCGAACAAGGTGAAGCGAAAGCAAGAAAAATTGGGCGAGAAGTCTTAGGAAGGGTTAAGGAAAAATTAGGATTTTAAACAATACAGCGATGAATGCATCTGACAAAGCCAAGTTCTGGTTATCACAAAATATAGACAGCGATACGAAAGAGAAAATCAGTTTTCTTCTTGAAAATGACAAAGAGGAACTGGAAGAATCCTTTTATAAAGATTTAGAATTTGGTACGGGAGGACTGAGAGGCATAATGGGTGTAGGTTCTAATAGAATGAATAAGTACACTATTAGCATGGCTACCCAAGGACTTGCTAACTATCTGCTAAAGAATTTCAAAGATGGTGAGATTAGTGTTGCCATTGCACACGATAGCCGTAACAACAGTAGATTTTTTGCTGAGACCACCGCACAAGTATTTGCTGGCAATAATATTAAAGCCTATCTCTTTAATGCGCTAAGGCCAACTCCAGAATTGTCTTTCGCCATTAGAACCTTGGGCTGTCAGAGTGGTGTTGTAATAACGGCATCGCATAATCCTAAACAATATAATGGTTATAAGGCCTATTGGAATGATGGCGCTCAACTAACCGCTCCACATGATACAAATGTTATTGCTGAGGTAAATGGTATTCAAAGTTTTGACCAGATTAAAACTGCGAGCGACGATAATCTTATTGAAACCTTAGGCAGTGATTTTGATTTAAAATATCAAGATGCAATTGCCGGTTTAGCACTAGATACCGGTGCAATTGCTAAGGCAAGTGATATTGGTATTGTTTTTTCTTCCATACATGGAACAGGTATTACCATGGTACCCCCTACCCTCGAAAAAATGGGTTTTACGAATGTACATATTGTGGAAGAACAAGCTGAACCCGACGGCAATTTCCCAACGGTAATTTATCCGAACCCAGAAGAGGCAGAAGCACTTAGTTTGGGCTTAAAATTAGCCGAAAAGGTTGATGCCGATGTGCTTATGGCTACGGATCCAGATGCAGACCGTGTAGGCGTTGCCATAAAGAATAAACATAACGAATTTGAACTTCTCAATGGCAACCAGATGGCTGCTTTGATGTCGTATTATATTTTAAAGACAAGGAAGAGTCAAAATAGCTTAGCACGTAATCAGTTTATGGTTAAGACCATTGTTACAACTGAGCTAATTGATAGAATGTGCGCCGATTATAATATCCCATGCTATAACACCTTAACAGGGTTTAAGTACATTGCTACCATCATCCGAGAACTAGAGGGAAGAGAAGAGTTTATTGGAGGTGGAGAAGAAAGCTATGGCTTTATGACAAGCCCTATTGTTCGCGATAAGGATGCAGTAGCCGCCTGTGCCTTAATAGCCGAGATGGCAGCTAGTGCCAAAGCAGCGGGCGGATCGCTCTATACCATGCTCGAAAAAATGTATCTGGATTATGGCGTTTGGGTTGAGGATATGAAGTCGATTACGATTGAAGGAAAATCCGGCCAGGAGGAAATTGCTGAAATGATGCGAAACTTCCGCAGTAAGCCGCCTGTTGAGTTAGGAGGATCTAAAGTAAGACTCGTCCATGATTACCTTGCTCAAAAAACCTTTAATCTGCGAAATAAGGAAGAGACGAAATTAGATTTCCCAAAATCGAATGTGCTTCAATTTATAACAGAGGACGGCTCTAAAATATCTGCTCGCCCATCTGGAACTGAACCAAAAATTAAATTTTACTTCAGCGTTTCACAAGATGTTTCTGCGATTGATCAAATTGCTGATACGAGGATTGAACTAAAAGAGAAAATTGAATCCATTAAAGCTGACTTAAACCTCATCTAATGACAAGTTCTATCGCTAAGGTAATAAACCGCCATCTGAATCAACTCAAGGATGATATTGGTGGCTATGACTCTGAATCAGACCTCTGGATCAAGCAAGGGGAAATAGCTAATTCTGCCGGCAATCTATGCCTCCATATTTGTGGTAATTTGCAATACTTTATTGGTACAAATCTGGGCCATACCGGCTATGTTAGAAAGCGCGACGAAGAGTTTAGCAAGACCAATGTGCCAAGAAAAGAGCTTCTCGCCTTAATTGAAACAACCCAAAAGGCAGTTAACGACACATTAGAGCAATTTGATGAATCAACATTAAAGGAAAATTATCCTGTTCAAGTGTTTGCCGAGCCGATGACAACGGAATATTTCTTAATACATCTTACCGCTCACCTAGCGTACCATTTAGGGCAGGTTAATTATCACAGGCGATTGCTGGCCCCTAAGGGATAATTATTCTTCTTGAACCAGCTCCCCGTCCTTGTAGGTATATTCTATGCTGAGGTTCCCTTCCTGATCATACCAACGAGCAATTCCATCGAGCTGTCCGTTTGAATAGTTTGTACGCTCCATAATAGTACCATTAGGATAGAACTTCTCTAATTCACCATTTAACTTTCCGTTAAGATAAGTGCCTTTTTCTTTAATTCGGGTACGGTTATATTTCACAAATGGGCCGTTAAGTATATCATTATGATAGGTACGACGTTCTTCTAATTGACCTCGATTATCCATAATAATCATTTGGCCTTGCTTTTTTCCCTGAACATAACCGCATGTGGAATTGATGAAGCCATTATCAAAGAAGATGGTATATACACCCTCGCGATAATTATTAAGGTAGTCACCTTGCTCCAGGATTGCTCCATCGGCTTTATAACTGGTTACCCTAACCAAGCCAGTACCATCGTCATAAGGCGTTATTTCAGCATGACCCGGAGGTAATGGAATCATTGTACCATCGGAGGATCCAGTGCTTGAATCACAAGAATTTAACAAAGCAAAAATCAGTAGTAAAAATGATATCCTTTTCATAGTTTAAAATTTTCTGAAAAATTATAAAAGGATTAATGAAGAATCAAGAATCGTTTTAATTTTAATGCTCAGCGGTATATTTTTCACCCGCCTCAATGCGTAATGGCAGTCTATTTGCAGCGTGCGGAAAAGTACAAGTAGCGTATTCCGTAAATGCACAGGGAGGGTTATAAGCCTTGTTAAAATCAAGCAGCGCCTCACCTTTTTCATTCGGTTTAGGAACATCTATATATCTGCCGCTGCCGTAGGTGGTGTCGCCACTTGTTTCATCAAAAATCATTGTGAAGTAAGTATCGCCTTCTAGCTCTCCAACGGGCTCCAGCGTATACTGTTCCCCCTTAAGTTCGAAATGAAACGCCCCATAGACAGGCATATCCAAATCCATCCCAACCTGATTTTTTATTATGACCATTTTTGGCGTTTCATACTCCTCCCAGGTGGCCAATACCCGCCATCCGGCATCAATAGGATAGTTATCGATGTGATCGAAACTTTCGAGCAAGGGATGATTATAATCCTTCAGGCGAATTCCTACATCCTCCCCACGCTGAAGCACAAACCAACTAAGGTTTTTATAACGCATAGACCGTTTCAGTCCATCTGGTGTATATACTAAAGCGGAATCTGGGCTACCTACATCGGAGATCTTAACAATGGTCTCTGCTGATTGCTTAAACCAGACTGAATCATTACGAAGCACAAAGCTTCCTAGAAAGGGTGGAGAAATTTCTGGGAAGATAAACGTATTTGAGGAATCTGAACCTATTGAGTTTTCTCCTGGTGTTAACCAGAAAAGTCCAGCCAGGTTCAAGTATCCAGTTTTCCCTTTTAATGAATCAATTCTTAAGGATTGCCAGGTCGAAATCTCACTGATATATTGGGGTGTATTCTTTTGATAATCTGGGGTACACGCTAAAGCAAGAAGGACTAAAAGTAATGGAGCAATGGAACCGCTCTTATAATTCAGTGTATTGCAAGCCCAAACCATTAACATTCGTACACTTCACAGTGAAGTAAATTATCGAGTGCGAAGGGTTTAAAGGTAGACTTGCCAAGGAATAAACGTACACACTCCTGTATACCTTCGGGTATTGACGGGTGCGGGTGGACACATTCTGCAATTTCTTCAATACCTCTATCCATTGAAATTAAGAGGGCTATAGCTTGCATAGCACTTGATGCATGTTCTCCAACCACTCTCAGTCCAATAATTTTCATGTCCTCGTCATTCGTCACGAGCATTTTAACGAACCCATTGGTATTGCGTTGTGCTATTGCTCGTGGTATCAATCGATAATCGACCTTGGCTACTTTATAATTTATCCCTTTGCTTCTAGCTTGCGTTTCGTTGAGACCTACACCAGCGACTTCCGGGTTTAGAAACATAATGGTAGAAATATTTTCATAGATCATCTCACGCGTTGGTTTTCCATAAATTCGTTCAACCGCATGGCGACCTTCGAGCTCACCAACATTTACCAGAGCTATGTCGGCGGTAATATCACCTACAGCATAAATATTATCAACGCTTGTTTGGGTATCGTTATCGATGATGCCACGACCATCTATTTCAACACCAATCTCTTCCAAGCCTAAGTCCTCATAATTTGGGACTCGACCCACAGACACTAAAGCTTTTTCTACATTAAAAACCTCTTTTCTGCCATCAGAATACTCCAACTCATACTCCACTTCTCCATCCACAATATCCATTCTTATCATCTGGGAGTTCCTGTGAATCAGAATATCGTGCGCTTCCATGTTACGCTCGATTACATTAACAACATCTTCGTCCTCAAAGGGCAAAATACGATCTCCCTTATCAATCAAATGAACTTTTGTACATTTCATTGACGAAAATATTGTGGCGAACTCGCAACCAATAACCCCCGCTCCCAGGATTACCATACTTTTGGGAAACTCCTTGAGATTAGAAATCCCGTCACTCGTTAAAATTATCTCCTCATCAATTGGTATTGAGGGCAGCTTTCTTGGTCGACTTCCTGTTGCAAGAATGATATGATCTGCTTCGATGCTCCTTACACCCTCACCATTAGTAAGTTCAACAATATTTTTAGACTTCATCCGCGCGGAGGCCTTAATCAAAGTGATTTTGCCGGATAACCCATTATAGTCCTTGATTCGATCGATATGAGTCTGCAGTAAATCTTTTCGATTTGCAACAGCCTCCTCAACTTCCGTCTTTAACTCATTAAAGTTAAGGGTTGGTGTACTAAGGTTATAGCGTGATTTATGGCCAAAGACCATATCTACGTTTCGCGCTAACTCCCACCAAGTTTTGGACGATAAGGCACCATTGGTCACACCCGCGCCACCAATCTCAGCTTTTTCAATCAGGGCTACTTTCTTATTAAAGTCTACTGCTCGCATAGCGGCGGCATAACCAGAAGGGCCTGCGCCTATTACGCAGAGGTCAAATTTTTCCATAGTATGCGGTTCTGTATCCTAAACTCAAGTGGCTTTTTTCGCCTTTGGTTTAGCCTTAGGCTTTGATTTCGCTTTAGGAGTTGATTTCTTAGTGTTTTTCGAATTAGAAATCAGGCTTCCTTTCTTAGGTCGCGTTACGCCATAGGTGCCCATGGCAATTTTACCTTTTTTAGTTTTTCGATCTCCTTTTCCCATAACTAGTAATTGATTAGGTTATGCATATTAGCCAATAATCTTCTAATTTCAAATGTTTTTGAGCCAAAAGGGAGAAATGACTTAGCGATAAATTATTACGGTATTACCTTTGCGCAATGGCACAAATAATCTTTGAGTATTTCAAAAAAGAAGTCGATGAAGGTATTATTCTGGTACGGATAAATCCTAAATCTTTTGATGGTTTAGAGTTACTGGTAGATAAAGAGCAAAGAGTCCTTCAAACAAATAGGCAATTTGACAAAACAATCTATGAAGATCTTGATTTTGATGAATTCAAAAAAGGAAGCCCTTTGGAATTTAATTTATATCTGCAGAAGGTGAAAAAATAGAAATTGGGTGCCAAGTATAGTAGAGCTGAAAAAATACTTTTATCTTTGTGGCGGCAAATCGGTACGACCAGCTCCTATCGAACTCCCCCAGGTCTGGAAGGAAGCAAGGGTAGATAGTCGTAGCGGTGCGATATTCGGTTTGCCATTTTTATTTTTTTGACAATGATGTTTTAGTTAATCAGTGCGATTTTTACTGATTTTAAGCCAAGAAGGAATTAACGGGCTCGTTCCATTGTTCAAATAATATAAAGGCAAATTGACTCAATGTTTATCTTAAAAATAAAGGGGAAATCTAAAATTCCGGACTATATCCAAATTCGGGACGAAAACTTTACTTTAATTGACTATTTTAGGGTAGATCGTCCGTTAAAGAATTTAGATAAAATAGGATTGGCTGGTAAAGAAGAGTATTTAACATCCCTAATTGCCGAATTACCGTTTGGTAAACTAACCCGACTCGAATGAGTTTTTCAGGTGAACCCATAATACAAGCGACTGATGTGAGCATCTTTCAGGATAATAACACCATTCTGAATGAGGTTAATTTCAATGTAAAAAAGGGGGAATTTGTGTTTTTAGTTGGGCGAACCGGTAGTGGCAAGTCTTCCTTGCTTCGTACCCTCTACGCCGACTTGCCATTGCGACTGGGCAAACTTTCAATTGCCGATGTAGAGCTAAGTGGTATTAAAACAAAAGAGGTTCCCAAGCTAAGACGTAAACTGGGCATCATATTTCAGGATTTCCAGCTATTTCAGGATCGTACCGTAGGTGAGAACTTAGAATTTGTTCTTCGGGCCACCGGATGGAAAGATAAATCGAAGATGAAAGGACGTCAGGCTGAAGTTTTAATGCGCGTAGGCTTAGGCTCTGTTAATAATAAGATGCCACATCAATTATCCGGTGGAGAGCAACAACGAGTTGTAATTGCCCGAGCATTGCTTAACGAGCCTTTAGTTTTACTGGCAGATGAGCCTACCGGAAACCTCGACCCCGAAGTCTCTTCGGGTATACTCGACCTGTTTAATCAGATTAATCGTAGTGGGACAACCGTGGTAATGGCTACCCATGATTTTAGTCTGCTCGACTCTAGCAAATATCGGGTACTGAAATGTGAGCAGGGTAAACTACACGATCAACCAATCGTTGCATGAATGCCTTAATCGGCGTAGCCAATTTTTACCGTTCCATACTCGGACGCCACCGTAATTTTACTACTGAAAGACCCATTCCCTAATTTGCCTTTATATTCTTTAATCGAGCCGCTTTCATCAATAAAGCTATGATCGAATTCAATATCATAATTCTTAAGATTGCAATACTTCATTTCAGCTTCTAACATCGCCGACATACCTTTTTCGAAGGTTAAGGCAACGGTTGCATAACTCGATTCAACATCAATGGAAGTGAAAGCCTTGGATATCCAGCCAATTTTAATTCCACCACCATACATTACCTCGAAATCTAATGCTTTATAAAGCTTAGCAATTTTTACGTTACCGTATTTAGAATACCCATCGAGTGTATTAACACTCTTCCAGGTAAGATTGCCATACTTATTCACCAACTCCACATCTTTAGACTCACCAAAATCAATATTCGAGTAGCTATTGGAAACTTCCAAGTTACCAGCATCTTCGATATCCAGATTAGAATAGCGTACATCTACTTCGCCGTCGGCAATGTTCTCTACCTCACCATTCCCATAAGAAAGTTTAATGTTTACAGGTGCTGAGAGTGAGCCAACTTTAAAATTACCGTAAGCAACATTGAGCTTAACCTTACCATCGATATCTTGAAGGTATAAATTACCATAGCTGTTTTTAAGATCGAGATTCATGGTTTTAGGCACTTTAATGCGATAGGAAATTTCCATTCTTTCATCGCCGTTATTATTGATATTGCCATCGATATTGGTTTTAAACGAAAGATCATCTGTATTGGAATCGTCGATACTAATAGTAATCTTATCGAGATAGCTCTGGGCCTTGGAAGCCGAGCGGTTTTTTACCTCTATTTTGATCAGCACATCGACCTTCTTTTGATCCCATGTCTCAATATGAACATCGCCATACTTTCCATCGACAGCTAAGGAGGCATTAGATGAAACATTATACTGTTTCTTTATCTCTTTGCTTTTGACTTCTTGCGCATAGCTAAGAACAGGCAATAGTAATATTGCCAAGAGCGCGAACTTAAATTGATACATCTTCATTTTCCTTTTGTATGAGTTCGATTATTTGTAATTGATTATTCAGAAGCTCCTGTTGTAATTGCAGGTTTTTAATCAAAGCACTGAGTACTTCAATATTGCCAGTCGCATCATAATCTTTCTTCAGTGTTTTATAGTTTTCTGATAGATCTTCAAGATCCTCTTTAAAGTCATTGGCTAAAGCCGGGTAATCCTGTAAGTAAGAAGTCAATAAGCTCTCCTTATCCTCAATCAGGTTAAAATAATAAGATTCTGTATTCTCAAACTCTGTAGCCAACAAGCTCTCGCTTGTTCCGGTCGATCGGTTGAAGTTATTAATTAAAAGCGCCGCAGATAGAACAAAGAAGAGCATTGCAGCCGCTTTCCAGTAGCCAATATTATTATACCATTTACTCTTATTCAACCTTCTTTCGATACCCGACCAGATCATATCTGGAGGTGTTTTATCATCGATTTCTGTTCGATGTTCTTGAATAAATATTTCTAGTTTATCCTTACTCATCGCTAATTATTTATCTGTTTTGATAAAAGCTCTCTTAATTTAGCCTTGGCTCGATTGTACTGCGATTTAGATGTTGACTCCGTAATTCCCAGAATCTGACTAATCTCTTTGTGGTCATACCCTTCAAGCAGATATAAGGAAAACACGACGCGATATCCATCGGGTAAAGCTTCAATACTCGACTTAATCCGATCGAGGTTCATAAATAATTCCTGATCTGGAACTTCTTGATCAGCCGTTGGCTGGTAGTCGTCGAGAGGAACGAGGTCGAGCTTTTTAGCCCGGATATGATTAATGGCCTTATTTATTACAATACGCTTTAGCCATGCGCCAAAAGATGCCGTACCCTTATAGGAACTTAGATTATTAAATGCACTAATAAATGACTCCTGAAGCACATCAGCTGCTTCATCACCATCGTTCGTCATTCTATAACAAATATTATACATCGCCTTAGCATATAAATTATATAATTGATGCTGAGCACTTCGGTCTCCGTCTAGACATAGACTAATCACATCGCTATGCAAATTACGTTGGGGTGTACTCAATTCAATCAACTCGGTTAAAAGACACCAATAAATACTAAGGGTTGCAAATAATTATAAATATTACAATAAATATCTGCAATGAGGCAAAATCGAACCTTATTTGTTCAATTCTGCAAGGTTATTTTTGGCATAGGCAAAGTCTGGGGCGATTTCTAAAGCTTGTTGCCAGTCTTCCTTAGCACCTGCAATGTCTCCTTGATCTTTTTTCACCAACCCACGGAGATTAAGTACAGCAACTCGGAAAGAAAATTCTTTTTGAGCTTCATCTTCCAGTTGAAACACCATGGTTCTTTCATCAATTTCTTCTTTCTCCAATAAAATTTCGATATTCACGAGACATTCTATGTATCGTTTTAAGTCATACTGTACAAAGGTGAGTTTATAAAGTGCTTCCAGATCATCGGTATAATTATATAACTGCTCGTAGTTCGTTAGCGCTTTTTCTTTAAGACCAATGTTCTCATAAGATATGGCAGACATCTCAAGAGCTCCTGTGTGCTTGGGATTTAGCTGAAGCACATCCATGCAAACCAGGATCGCCGAAGGGTATTGTTGTGCCTCGAAATAGAAATAAGCTAAGGTAAAGCGTAAAGAGTCATTGGCTGGATCCATATTAATCATGCTATAGAGAGCCTCCTTGGCTGCCGCGCCATCGTTATACCTGTTTGCGAGGTTGAAATTGTTTTGATATAGATAGTATAGCGGCGGCCGACTATCCTTAACCGCCGTAGAGTCTTGCCCATTTACTGAAAGTGCAATGGAAAATAGTATGAATGTGAAAATTAGCTTTTGCATTGTTTTATTATTTGTCTTTATTAATCTGTTTTAAATCCTTTCTGCTCACCTAAATCGAGCATCATTTGATACGCCTCTTCGTAGTTATTCTTAATCTTTCCTTCTAGAATAGCTTCTCGGATTGCATCCTTAATATCGCCTACCTCCCTACTTGGTTTTAGCTTGAATGTTTCCATTATTAGCTCGCCACTGATAGGTGGTTGAAAATTGCTTATATTATCGCGTTGCTCAACATCTTTTAGCTTTTGGCCAACACGCTCAAAATTATTCTTAAACCTTTTCACCTTTTCCATATTCTTGGAAGTGATATCGGCCTTGCAAAGTAACATAAGACTATCAATATCCTTGCCAGCCTCAAAGAGTAATCTTCTAACGGCAGAATCAGTAATATCGTCTTTTACCAAGGCAATAGGTCGGAGATGAAGCTTAACCAGTTTCTGAACAAATTGCATATGCTCGTTCAGGGGTAGCTTCAATCGCCGAAAGATATGCGGCACCATTCGCGCCCCTTTATCCTCATGGCCGTGGAAAGTCCATCCTGCTTTTTTATTATATCGCTTGGTTGCAGGCTTTGCAATATCGTGGAGAATAGCCGCCCATCGTAACCATAAATCGAGGGAGTACTGCGAAACGTTGTCGAGTACTTGTAAGGTATGATAAAAATTATCTTTATGCTTATGACCATTTACCTCGTCTACGCCATGGAGTTCCACAAATTCAGGAAAGATTATTTGAAGTAAACCTGCATGGTACAGGAGCTTAAATCCGTAGGAAGGTTCTGGAGCAAGAATTATCTTATTGAGTTCGTCCGAGATCCTTTCCATAGAGACAATCTCTATTCGTTTAGCATTAGCAATAATACTATCGAAGGTAACTGCCTCAATGTCGAAGTCGAGTTGGGTTGCAAAACGAATGGCGCGCATCATCCGTAGCGGATCATCCGAAAAGGTAATGTCGGGATCCAATGGGGTTTTTAGCTGACGTTTTTTCAGGTCAGATACTCCATTAAAAGGATCTATTATTTCTGCGAGGTTTACTTCATTAAGACTAATCGCCATCGCATTAATGGTAAAATCACGCCTGTTCTGGTCATCCTCAAGGGTGCCATTTTCAACGATTGGCTTCCTTGAATCTGCGCGGTAAGATTCTTTTCTTGCTCCAACACACTCGAGTTCAAGATCTTTCCATTTCACCAAGGCCGTTCCAAAGTTTTTATAAACAGCCAGATTGCTACCCGGTAACCGCTTAGCAACTTCTTCTGCCCAGCGAATACCGTTACCGATACACACAAAATCTATATCCTTTGACGGGCGCGACAAGTGCCAATCTCTAACATAACCACCAATAATATAAGATTCCAACCCGAGTTTACGCGAAGCTTGGATAACTTCTGCAACAGCGGGGATTGCTAATAGCTCGTCTTTGGAAATAATAGAGGTCATTTGTGCAAAAGTAGCACAAATCAGCATCAGAACATTAATTTATTATCCGATCAATTTCTACGGAAAATTCCTGCTCCGAAGTTGGTTTTATTATTGAAAGTAGGACAAGGCAGAACCTGATTCTTACGCTTAACTCTACGTGGATGTGCGGTTAGTCCGAATTCGTATTGAAGCGAGATTTCGTGCGCCCCGCCGGACCGAGCCGATAGTTCAGAGATCGTGAAATCATAACTGTATCCAAATTCAAAATAATCAAAGATTAAGCCCATCGAGAAGACAAGTGCTTCGTTGCTGTTTCCTTCATTAACACTCTTCATAAAAGGCACCCCTCGATACCAAATCCCAACGACAACAGGCGATACCATATATTGTAAACCAACATCTAATTGGTGTGTTCCTCCCTGGAAACGATACATAAATGATGGAGCAAGACTAGAAACCATATTCGTTTTGTAGCGATCGCCGTAAACAGGGATTCGTGTCCCACCGTGAATGGTAATACGCATAGGCCATTTAGCCTCAGCATCAATTAAAGAAGCATTCGGTTCATTAAGCTGATAGACCGAAGCGCCAAGCCATGTCTTTGCGTTATACATCAGGAAGCCAACACCCGTATCAAAAAATTGAATATTATTCAATTTAGCCACATTGGGATCTTGTGAACCGGGGAGGTTTCCTTGCCCAAAATCAAGTTGGTCGCCAAAAAGTAATTTATTGGCGTCGAAAGATTGCAAAGAATATCCGAAGTATAACCCTGGAGACAACACCCAATTTCCTACAACAACTTTGTAGGAATAATTAAAGCGTGCTGTTGTATAGCGTAAACCAGCGGAACCCGATTTATCGGTTAAAACCTGAATACCAAAACCACTGCGTAATTCTGGCCTCCAAAAATCGTAAGAGAAAGCCATGGTTTGATAGGCCTGAGGCAAATTAGGCCATTGAATCCTACCATTAAATATAACACGGTGCTCAGCAACCGAGCCGGTGTAGCCTGGATTAACCATCAATGGCGATGCATAAAATTGTGAGAACTGAGGATCAATCTGAGCCAAAGACTGCAGACTTAAAACTAGTGCTATCGACAGTATGGTTATCTTTTTGGTCATTTTATCAAATATAATCATTCTATCTAATCAAAGTTACATCGCCTACAACTGTTGTTTGTTGGCCGGAGACATAAACAAGTTCTAATTTATATACATATACACCGACTGGATAAAGCTTACCGCTGGCATCACGACCATTCCATCCAGCAGTCTTGTCTTTACTCTCGAAGAGTAGATGACCCCATCTGTCGAATACCTGCATTAAGAAGCCATCGTCGCGAACACCTTGAATTCGTGGCAAGAATACACTGTTGGGAGGTCCCGCTCCACCGGGTCCGCCAGGATTGCCCACTGAGCCATCACTGGATCCAGGGAAGAAGCCATTCGGAATGTCTGCTGCACCACCTTCAACAACCGTAACTGCTTTCTCAATTTCGAAAGTATCGCTACATGTGGTGGCCGTGTTGGTAGCTATCAGACTTATATCATATACGCCCGCCGCTTCATACTTGAATTGAGGTTCAAACTCTTCAGAATCGATATCACCATCGCCATTAAAGTCCCACTCAAAGGCATCTGCTAAAGCACTTAGATTACTTGTGAATAATAGCTGGTCCGGCAGGAATACTGTTTCAGGCGTAACGGTGAATGAAGCAGTTGGTAATTCATATATTTCGATTAAGTCTAGCTTAGTCTCCGTATCAGTAATTCCTAAAGGATTACTACCCGATAAGGTTACATTTACTCTACCGGCGTCGTAGAACGTGAAGGTTGGGTTAATTTCACTTGATGTACCAATAACAGCTCCCCGCTCGTTTTTAAACTCCCAGAAATAGGTACTTGGATCAACCGAGGTTGACAAATTGGTGAAATTGACCGTTAAGGCACGACAGCCCTCGGTGATATCTACTTCAAAGTCAACGACCGGCAACACAGGTTCAACAACAATTATCTCGATACTTTCAGAGATACAGTTTCCACCAGGGTCACTCACCGTAAGTTTAACTTCAAATTGTCCAAAGGTTGCATAAGTATGTGATCCCGGATCGACCGCAGTAGTAGTTTCTCCATCGCCCCATTCCCAAACATGATCCCAGGCCGCTTTGTTTACGGAGT
>CBDUMS010000030.1:0-35513 GCA_965368405.1 uncultured Cyclobacteriaceae bacterium | reverse complement strand
AAGTCGTTGCCAGATTTTATTTTGTACTTCATAGCTAGACCGCGTGTCGCTGAAGTTTTAGCGGTGGCGCAGCGAAGAAAGAATTTATGGGTATCCCAAGAGGGCACCCTTTTTTTATGTTGCTAACGCTAATAATCTATAAGTATTACCGGAGTGGGGTAAACAAAATGATGCCTAGTGCACCTTAACGACTGAAAAGTCATCTGGAATCAATGTTTCCTGGGCACAGGCCAGAATATCGCTACTGCTCAAATTCGAAATGTTACTGTAAAACGAATCGTAATAGTTAATTGGGAGTTCTTGAAGGATTATTTTTTTGTACAAGTCTGCAAAATCAAAGACATTATTGGAGCCGTTAACCATTTCGCCAAGCATATAATTCTTAACCGTTTCTAACTCACCTGAACTCACTAACTCCGTTGTTAACCTGTTCATTTCAGCGAAAATGAGCTCAACTCCTTTGTCAATAGAATTATGCTCAATATCTGAAGTTATTTGGAGATATGACCCTGACTTTAGATGGACAGTATAGGCATGAATTCCATAGGTAAGCCCTTCTTCTTCGCGCAGTGTTTTCATAAGCCTGGACCCAAAATAACCCCCGAATACTTTAACGAGTACAGCATGATTCGGATATTGCGCGTGTTTATTACTTCGGGTAAGTTTACCTAGAGCAATACTGCTTTGATTGGCACCTTCAAGCTTCTTCTCCTGCTGAAGTACTGGCAAATCAATCTGATCAACTAAAACAGTCTTCTCTTCAATATTTATCGATGAGAACCCCTGCGCTATTAATTCTTCCATCTTGCTCTGTTCGAAAGAACCAGCAATAATTATAGATTGAAGCGATGATATTAAATAGTCTCGATGATATTGAACGATATCGTCTCGCCTTATTCTAGAAATACTTTCCTCACGAATTTCTCGGCTATAGCCATGATTAGTTCCAAATAAACTTTTTCTTAGAAGCCTTGGTGCCCAATACGACGTCTTCGCTTGGTTAATCTTAAGATTTTGGATGGCCTTGTCTTTTTGCTTTGCAAGGGCTTGCTCATTATACTCTGGAGAAAGTAATACTTCCGAAAGTAAAGGAATAAGGGTGTCGAGATAGGTGCTGCGACCATAAAGTGTAATAACGGAGTGATCTAACCCTGATTTAAGATCGAGAAATGCACCGTAATAATCTAATACCTCATTTAAACTATTTCCGAGATGAGCAAGAGTGCCTTCTCGTAACATTTCAATACTTGTATTGGCAATGGCAGGATTATCGATTATTGCAGAACCGTTCGATAGAATCAATTCTATCTTGAACACATCCTGATCGCCGGAGTTGAAAAAATAACAGTCTATACCGTTTGATAAAGTAGTTTTACCTGGAGAAGCTAATCCCCTAAAACTTGGTGGATTAATTTCGGGCGCTACGAGACGGTCAAGCATTTTCTTCTAACCGTCGGTTACGGACTCATCAATACCAGTGGCTGGCTTGAAATTAAAGAGCAGCGAAAATCTTAAGGTTTCTGCTAACGGATGATTCTGTCGTTGGGGTACTAAATAGGCAAAATCTACTCCGAAAACATTATATCTGAATCCTACACCAAGACTTAAGTATTTTCTGTTTCCTTTATTAGCACTTTCGTAGAAATACCCAATTCGCGCTGCAAAGGTTTGGTTATACCAGTACTCAGCTCCAGCACCAATCATGATCTCTTGCATCTCTTCGGGAAACCCGTCGGGAGCATCTGAGAAGGAGCCAAACATTCCACTTAATAATGGTCGATTTGGGTCTTTGCCGCGTTCAATAATGGCCTCTCCAGTCTCTGGATTTACTATTATAGACCCATTAGCATCGCGAGCATAAACGGGTGGAGTGGGAACCATAAGCTTATTAAAATCTAAAGCGAAGGTTATAGAGTTATACGGATCAATGTGCATTGTATATGCAGAGCCCAATCTCAGATTAATAGGAATGAAATCCTTATTCTCTTCATTTGAGTAGCTAAGCTTTGCTCCGATATTCGAAATATTGCCACCAAATGACAATTTGCTATTTTGAAACTCTTTTTGGTAGTACACTGCAATATCAACAGATGCCGTATTACCCGGTCTAGCCTCTATTGTTGATGAGGTAAAATTGCCTGTTAGATTCGAATGTACATAACGTGCTGTAACACCAAGAGAGAAGTTCTCGGAAAGCATTCTTGAGTAAGTAGCATCTACCGCCAGCTCTTTGGGGTTAAACCTTCCTTGTTGAATATTATTTCCATCCGTGAAAAATATTTCACCTAGATCGAAGTATCTCAAAGATACCGCGATGGCTTGTTCTCTAGAAATCTTGTAGTATCCTGATAGGTACGATAAAGACATGTCATTAATTATCTTCGATAGCCATGGAGAATACGACAATGAAAAGCCAATATTATAATCGATAAATACCAATTTTGCAGGATTCCAATGAACCGAATTCGCATCAGGGGCAGTAGCTACTCCAACATCTCCCATCGCACCGGCACGTGCATCAGGAGTTATACTTAAAAATGGCACCGCCGTAGTAATTACTCTAAAGTTGTCATTTTGCCCAACAATATTCGGTGGCGTAGTTTGCCCAAATAAACCGTTGCTGTAGACTGTAGCGACAGTTAAAAGAAATACGAATAGGACTTTGCTTTTCATACGAGGTTCAAAAGTAGTTAATTTGTTAGAAATAGCCTTGAATATTGATTTTGAGAAAGGTTATTAGAGGTAGAACGTACAAATACACCAAAAATGTATATTCCTTCGTTTAATTTTACTCCATTTTGATTTCTGCCGTCCCACTCCCAATCATTAATCACTGTTGGGGCATTGAGGTAACTCCTTGTTTCGGTATAGACGGTTTGACCAGCTGTATTTATTACCTCCAGAGTAATATCAAGATCTTCACCGGCAATATTATGTGCAAAAGTGAAATTAGTTTGATTAACGACAGGGTTAGGGTAATTACTTAAATCGGATATAATTACTTGTCCATCTTGAGATACATAAAATTCAACTGTTTGAATACTAGAATTATTAGAGGTATCCCAGGCCGTAACGGTAATTAAATGATTTCCTGGAGTTAATTTGGGTAGATTATAGTAGACCCAGCCCTTCTTAAAGTTGTCTTTTTCGGTTTTGTAAAACTCATTTAATGTCACGGGTTCAGTATTATCTAACTGATATGTTATTGCATGCCCAATCTGGCTGCCAGATGTGTTGATCCCATTTTCATCGTAAAATCGTGCGATAAGAAGCGTATTAGGGCTCACAATTTGCCCTTCTTGGAAAGTAGTATCACCTAAGAAAATATTAATCTGCGGCGCAACCACATCAATAATTGGCTCTTCTGCACTATTTCCTATAAGTAGGTCGATATTCGCACCACTTGCATCTAAAGAAGAATCGGACATTGCCGCATACATTACAATTTTTGCATCTGAGGGGCTATAGGATATATCTAAAGGGAGAATAGTAGAAAATGTGAACTCCCCTTCTTTAATGGAAGCAGTTCCACTGAATAAGATATTATCCCTTATTTTATAGGTAAATGGAGCACCGTCTTGGTTACCAAGCGTTCTAGCAACTCTTACCTTATCAAATAGTTTAATGTCTACTTCGCCATTAAAGTTGGTATTGGTAAGATTGTTTTCATTCACTACCCTGCCTGAGAATTTCAATTCTTTGAGTGCAGCGAGGGTGTCAGATGAACTTACTGTCTCCCCATTTAAACTGTCCAAAAGAATAAATTGTTCACCATAGGCAAGTTTCATTGAAGGGTCGCCTAAAAGGCTGAAATTTCTATTCAAAACCCCACTGAGGCTATTGTTTTTCGTTTTAATAAACACATCGCCCAACCTTTGATATTGACCATTAACACGCTCAAAAACTGTACTGTAAAATGCCAGATTGAGCTGATAATTAGAGCTTGCGAATACGGGCCGTGTGGTAGTAATACTGACAATTGCTCCCGTGCTTCTTTTCAGAATTAATTCTTCGGCACCGGAAATCTGTCCTGTATCATCATGTCTTCCAAATTCACAGGTAGCGGTTACAAAGAGGGGATAATAGATATCATTCTCTAAGGAGTCGATCATTCTTTTATCAAAAATTCTGCTATTGGCCCATTGTGATTCATTGCCATGCCCTGTATAGTTAACTATTAATGCCCCAGTTGAAATCGCGTTATAAATAGCCTCATTAACCTGCGGAGCACGTGTAGAGCCGGGATTAACCTCTATTGGGTAGGCATCCACATAAATTTTATTGGAATTGAAACTGGCATAAGTAGTATCTATTAGTGTGGCAAGTTTTTCGGCGTCTCGCTGATGGATATTGATGTCTCCATTCTCTGCGACAAAGACAACATCTTTGCGCCATGGCCCAATGGATTTTCTGTCTTCATAAGTCTTAAGTTTGGCAACATACCGTTCCGCTTCGTCCATATTGCGCACCGGAATACGTCCTATTCCAATTTCAAGTGTGTGGTCGTCGTTACTATTTTCTTCCCAATAGCCCTCATGATCCTCCAAAAATCCCAGATAATCGTCCGAGCCGTACGTGCTGAGTGGCAGTAATGAGCTCCGTGATTGATACATGGGTATTTTATTATAGCCACTGCCGATAAGATCTTTTGGATCGTAGGTTCCTTTACCAAATAAAAGCAAATACTTTAGACCCGCCTTGCTATATAGATGCTTGGCAAAATCTCGTATAGCTGTTATGTCTGGCTTGCCCGAAGAGAACTCATTATAAATCTGATCTGGTGTTACAATACCGACTGTCAAACCCTCATTAATTCTCATTTCAGCGATTTTTTCAGCCGAGCTCGTAAATTCTGCTGGGCTCACAATCACTAAATCAACCATGCCTAGCGCTCGCAAATTTTGATTTTCTATGAGTTCTCCTACCCCTGGCGCTGTTAAGTTTAGAGGGTTGAAAATAATAATAGATTTTGTTGCGCTAGTGAGATTAAAATTAATGGCATCATCAACTTGTGAATAAGATATCTGGTTGACATCATTAGGATCTGTTACATCCCAAACCTGTAGACCTTCAGGACATTTAGTAACCGTAACTGTTCTGTTCTCTGTTTGAGCATAATCGCCCAGATAGAATTGCAATGGAATCTCAGCGTATTCGAGCTTACACTCACCATACACTATAAAATAGTCCAGGTAGCCTATGCCAGACTCTTTATTGAATTTGTAAGTGAGCTCTAGAGGGCTATCATTTATAGCACTGGGATTAATTGAGAAAGTATCGGTTTTCACTCGGCCCTTTCTGGCGTACTGATTTTCAGGATTCTTTTCAATGAATTGGGATCCGAGAAAGTTTCCATTGAGACTTAGATCGAAACTCGCATCCTTAACTGACGAAGACATTACCGAACTAATTACGTTTAACTCAGTACCTGCTTGAAGTCCACTCAGCGATGAGCTGAAGGTTTGTGTTATTTCCAAATCGAATTTTTCGCCATACCATTCGCGCCCTGAGTGAAGTATGTTAAATAATTCTTCTTCGTGGATTTCGAATCGATGCCCTGCAATTAGTGGAGTTCCTGAATCCGCTTGATTTCTAGCAACAATTCTGCTCCCGGGCGACGAGTCTACGGTTAAATAATAGTAGTTCTTGGTAGCAAATAAATGCTTTTGATAGATAGGGGTATTCTGAATGGGGTCAAAGGAGTAATAGTCAGGTCCTTGTGCATAAAACAAAAGATAATCCCCCGCTTGAAAAACATCATTTTGAGCAGAGTTAAGAATTATAGCAACCTCTTGAAGATCTACCGCTCTGGCCGAATCGTTGGCTTGTGGTAGCATGCCACCGCCGTTCCCATACAATCTAATATTTTTTGGGTCAATGTCTTCTACATTCAAACCATAACCTAAGATATCGCTATAGCTGATTTTATAGATACCTGATTCCTCAATTTCTAATTTTACCCATTCTCCACTCGCTAAGACAGAATTATTTTGCGCTAGGGCCGTTTGCGCTATCCCAGAGCAAACTAATGCAAGCATTAAAAGGAGCAATATATTCGCGCTAAGTCTCATCTAATACAGCTTATCAATCCCTCAGGTGTTATTAGGCTTAATCATACTACTTATCACAGAAAAGATAATATAAACTGCAATTATGATAGGAAGAGATTTTGGCCCAAAAACCACAAAGAGTACCACAGCGATCAGTACGATTAAGTAACGATTAATATTGTTTTTTATTGAATAATCCGAAAATTTTAATGCCAACATATTAATAGGAGCGACCATTAAAAAAGCCAGCAGAAAACTAATAGATGTAATGGAAATCCAGTTTAAATATTCGCCGGCAAACACATGCCAAAAGGGCAACCCAGAAACGAAAAAGGCACTAGCCGGAGTAGGTAGTCCAATAAAGGAGTCTGATTGGCGCTCATCAACATTAAATTTTGCGAGACGAAGTGCCGAGAAGAGTGCAACTATTAAGGGAATAAAACTTAGAAAGAAGTAGGGTTCGTCGTTACTTAATTGCATCAATATGAAAGATGGCAGGACGCCAAAAGTTACCATATCGGCAAGAGAATCTAGTTCCTTGCCAATACTCGAAGTAACTTTTAATAATCTGGCAGCAAAGCCATCTAAAAAATCGAATAGTGCGGCCAACCAAATAGCATAGGCTGCAATGATGAGTTCATTTTGAAAAACATAGTATATCCCAATGCACCCAAGTAATAGGTTCGACAATGTTAAAATATTTGGAATATGTCTTTTCATTTATTTATTAACACCACAAAAAGGATTAGAATTCATTTCCTTCTCAATAGTAGTCGTTGGGCCATGACCCGGATAAACTACAGTTTGAGCGGGTAGTTTAAATAATTTCCCTTGAATACTATCAATAAGCGTATTAAAATCGCCTCCAGGTAAATCGGTTCGACCAATACTTCCATCGAAAAGCACATCGCCCCCAATACAGAATTCTTCCTTTTCATTAACGAATGCTAAATGGCCTTGCGTATGGCCAGGAACAAAAACTGCCTTAAGATCGGAATTACCAAATCTAAGAATGTCATCCTCATGGATAAATCTACTTGCTTCCAGATGCTGATAGTTAGGGAAGCCATACATTGCAGCATAATTAGGCACTGCCTGATAGGTGTCTTTGTCTTCAATCGGAATCTGTAAGTCCAAACCATACTCTTGATTAACAAATAAATTG
Organism: uncultured Cyclobacteriaceae bacterium; assembly: GCA_965368405.1. Classification (GTDB taxonomy): domain Bacteria; phylum Bacteroidota; class Bacteroidia; order Cytophagales; family Cyclobacteriaceae; genus S012-113. The sequence goes on along the minus strand of CBDUMS010000030.1, from coordinate 28,298 downwards.
CCTAATACATGATCGATATGGCAATGCGTATTTAGTAATGAGACAGGGGTTAGATCCAACTCATTTATTACCGCCTTTAAATGATCATTTTCTTCATCGGTATAACATCCGGGATCTATAATTACACAATCACGGGTCTCATCGTATAAAATGTACGTGTTTTCTGCAAATGGATTGAAAACGATTGTTTTTATTGAAATCATCAGTCAAAATTGTGGAACTTTGCTACAAAAGAAGGAGATTTTAACCTCAATGTAACAATTCTTGGCAAAGGAATACGATTTTATTGTTGTTGGACAGGGTTTGGCGGGTACTTGTTTAGCGAGTGAGTTAATCCGATTAGGAAAGCGTGTACACGTAATAGATTCGTCTGAATTGCCGTCTTCTTCGGAGGTGGCTGGTGGCCTTTACAATCCGGTAACCGGTAGAAAGATGGTGCTTACCTGGCAGGCATTAAAACTATTTCCCTTTCTAGAAAAATTTTATTCCAGGTTGGAACGATTGTTGGACACGAAGTTCTTAAACAAGACACCGCTCTACAGGCCATTTGCCAATATTGAAGAGGTAAACGATTGGCAAGGTCGTGCTACGCAGGAGATGTACTTGCCGTTCATTGAGAAGATATTTACATCGGAACAGCATCCAGGATTTACAAGAAACCCATTTGGTGGGATACTTTTTCGTCAAACGGGTCATGTTAGTACAACAAAGTTTTTGGCTGCTTTTCGTAAGAAACTAGTTGAAGAGGGTAATTTAAGTGATGAGAAATTCAATTACCATGAATTAAACTTTATTGAAGAAAAAATCGTTTATAAAGAGTATTTAGCACATAAAATAATTTTATGTGATGGCCCGTTGGGGTTTGGAAATGAGCTCCTCAGTCGCGTTCGTTTTCATGCTTTGAAGGGTGAAGTGCTGCAACTGAAAATAGACTATAATTTCCCATATATTTTGAATAGAAATTCATTCGTTTTAGCTACAGATAATGCTTATATCGCGGGATCTAATTATGATCTCGACGGCAAAGATTGGGAAACTACAGCTAAAGCAAAGAATGAGATAACGGAGAAAATTGATAAGATTTTAAATGTTAAGTATGAAATTATCGGCCAAAGAGCTGGCCTTCGGCCTACTTCCCATGATAGAAGACCGGTAATTGGCCTACTTCCTACTAACGATAGAATAGGGGTTTTTAATGGTTTAGGCACAAAAGGAGTATCTTTGGCACCCTATTATGCCAATCAGTTTGCAAATTTTCTGATTAGTGGCGAGGAGCTAGATGGAGAAGTGAAGATTGATCGCTATTTTTAATAAGATTTTACGTTGAAAAAACTTGTATTAACCATATTGACCACTTTAACCACGCTATTTGCTGTTCAGGCACAGCAGAGCAGGCAACAGTTTGGTCAAAATCGGGTACAATACGAGGTTTTCGATTGGCGTTATTATACAACTACAAATTTCGATATATATTACTACGGCAAATCCGATAAAACGGCACAAGATGTCGCCATTTTTTTGGAGGATGAGTTCGATCGTATAACTGAGGTTATTGGCCATAGCCCTTATTTTAAGGCAAAGGTTTTTTTATACAACTCCGTAAACGATTTGCAGCAGTCCAATATCGGTGTAAATAAAGGGTCATATCGGGTAGGTGGACAAACAAATTTTACCAAATCGTTTGTAGAAGTAGCCAACCCCGGGTCTATCCAAGGTCTGAAAGAAGAATTGTTAAGTGAGGTATCCAGGCTTGTACTAAATGACATGGTTTACGGGGGGAGCTTAAGTGATATGTGGCAAAACACCTACCTTATGAATCTTCCGGATTGGTTCGTGCTTGGCGCATCGGAGTATCTAGCTAAGGGTTGGGATATTGAAATGGACGATGAAATTCGGGATCTCATTATTAGCGGGAAGGTAAATAACTTATCCAACCTCACCGGTCGGCAAGCTATAATTGCTGGCCAGTCGATGTGGAATTTTATTGTAGAAAAGTATGGTAGAAGTAACCTAAACCAGATATTAAACCTTGTAAGGGTAACACGGAACGAAGAAAAGAGTATTTCTTTTACGTTAGGCGTATCCTTCAGGCAGGTATTAATGGAATGGCAGCAGTTCTATTCTGAAATGGTAAGCGTGGTTGAGAAGAGTTATAGTTCTCCGGACAAGTCATTTATGATTGATCGACTACGAAGTGATGAATTATACTCATCTATAAAAATAAGTCCGGATGGGAGTAAGCTGGCGTATGCAATTAACGATGACGGGAAGTATAGTGTCTTTATCGAAAATCTTGAAACTAAATCTAAACGGAAAGTTTTTAGTGGTGGCTATAAACTATTAAATCAAAAGGTTGACAAATCGAACCCAATCATTAACTGGGCAGATGACAAAACCCTGGGTATAATAAGTTACTCAAAAGGGAAGAATGTAATGTGGTTATATGATTTGGAAACGAAAACTACACTTATTTCACCACTCGAAAGATTTGACCAAATTGGGAGCTTCGACTTTTCTGGAAATGGAAGGTTAGCTGCACTAAGTGCTACGCGAAACGGCAAAACAGATATATATCTCCTTAGTGTGCGCCGTAACAAAATCCGACAGTTAACCAATGATTATTTCGATGACATAACACCAAGTTTTATTCCTGGCACTAATACTATTTTATTTAGTTCAAATCGGGAGAATGATACGATTACATCACGGGTTCATGAATTGAATTCCTTTACTTCAAATTATAATATTTACTCCTTTAACCTCGATACTACCAATCGAGTTTTATCAAGGATCACAAATACTATTAGTAAGGATTTTGCGCCTATAGCCAATGATGACCGGTCGATTTACTATTTAAGTGATCAAAAAGGCATTATTAATTTATTCAGATTTGATCTTGATTCTAAAATTTATGCTCAGATCACCAATTTCGAAAATAATATTGTTCGTTATGACATTAACTTCGGAAAGAGTAATGGTGCATTTACAATGAATAGGGAGCTACGACAATGGCTTTTTTATAATCCGAACGTCCAGTTAAAGGATAACGTGTTTACACCACTGACCCCAAGGCAAATTCAAATACAGGCCAAGTATCTCGAAGAACGCAGATTACTGAATGCTTCTAAGAATCGAAGTAAGCCGGTGGAAGTCGAATTAAAGAAACCAGAGATAGTCCCGAAAGACACCATCAATCTCGATAGTATCCAGTTTGCACAGGATGAGGTAATAGAGGAGAAAGAAGTGGAATCCTTGACTGATATTATTGACACCGACAAATATGTGTTTGACCGCGAGATTGTAAAGAAAACGGAGCGTTCAGAATCTTTCTTGAGCAATTACCGTCGGGTTTTTCAAGAAGATAACAAACCTATTGGTCCATTACCGTATAAAACAAGGTTCAGCGCGGATAATATGGTTACTTCCTGGGTGATTGACCCGTTACGAGGGTTTGGTATTTTACTCGAAACGGAGATGAATGATATTCTTCAGAATCATAAATTCTACGGAGGTATAATGACTACGACTAATTTTAGAAGTGGCGATATATTTGCGGAGTACCAATACCTAGAAAATCGCATAGATTATAAAGCACGATTCGATCGCTATGTTTGGTATCAGGATTATGGCGATGCCTTGAAGCAACGCTATTCGAAGAACAAGTTTGAAGTAGGTGCGGCGTTACCGTTAGGTCCGAAGCTAAGAATTACTTTAAATCCCAACTTTATCCATACCAGATTTCAAGACCTAAACTTTCTTAACCTACTGCCAAATTCCACATCTGATGTACAAACCAGTAACACTTCTTATTTAGGGGTAATGACCGAACTTGTATTTGATAATACAACGGTGCTTGGACAAAATATGATTCAGGGGACTCGGTTTAAACTCCAGTTCAGTCATGAGGAATCCTTGGATAATAAATCTCGCAGTTTTTCAAATATAAATTTTGATTTCAGACATTATCAAAAGCTATTTCGATCTTTGGTTTTTGCCACAAGATTCTATTATGGGTCATTCTTTGGAGGATACCAGCATAAGTACATGATTGGCGGAATGGATAACTGGCTTTTCAAGAATGAACATGCCTCCCCAACGCCTTGGTTCCCAGAAGAGAGTCGTGAAAATAATAATACTTACTTCATGGAGCATGTTACTTCGCTAAGAGGTTTCGACTACAATACTTTTAATGGTAGTAGTACAATGCTTGCTAATTTTGAGTTGCGCTTGCCGGTAGTGAAGTTTTTTTATAATGGACCGATACGCTCTAGCTTCCTTAGTAATTTGCAATTCGTCGGATTCTTCGATATAGGCTCTGCGTGGACAGGGGTATCACCTTTCAATAGAAATAATAGCATTAGTATTGTTACCGTTGAGAACAGTGCTTTCGAAGCCGAAATACAAACTTTCAAAAATCCATGGCTCATGGGTTATGGAGGAGGCTTGAGATCAGTAATCTTAGGGTATTTCATGAAATTCGACCTTGCTTTTCCAATAGAGGATAATAATGTTGGGAAGGGTACATTCTATGTCACCTTAGGGCATGACTTCTAATTTAAACCATTTTCTAGTATGATAAAGTCTATGACCGGTTACGGTTCAGCAACAATTAGTGATGATAAGTATGAAGTAATTGTTGAGATTAAAACATTAAATTCAAAGTTTGCTGATGTGTCGGTTAGGTTGCCCAGTCCGTTGTCTTCGCTGGAGTTAAAACTACGAAAGAAACTAATCGATGGTCTGGAGCGTGGTAAGATTAGTGCTACGGTAGAAGTAAATGGTAAGAATACGGGTGCAAAAACTGCGTTCGATGAAGAGCTCCTTAATGCCTATTATGCCCAGTTTAAGCGTGCCTCGGAAAAGTTAGGGCATAGCGGCTCGGATCTCTTTACAGTGGCCTTACACGCACCCGGAGTCCTTAAAACCGATGAAGATGTAATCGGGGAGGAGATTCTTGAATCAATAGACACTGCTCTTGAATCTGCGATTCGTAATACCAATGCATTCAGGAGCCAGGAAGGAAATGAGCTGTATGAAAAGCTTAAGTCTTATATTCTTGCAATTAAGGAGCAATTAGAGAAAATTGACCCACTCGATAAAGAGCGAATAAGCAAGATTGAAGAACGAATAAAGCAGAGCTTATCGGCAATGGGAAATTCGGATGTTGATGAAAATCGATTTGAGCAAGAATTGATATACTATATTGAGAAATTAGATATTAATGAAGAGAAGGTTAGGCTTGCAAATCATCTTTCTTATTTCCTTGAGGTACTGGAGAACAAGGAAGCCAATGGGAAGAAGCTGGGCTTTATATCTCAGGAACTAGGTAGAGAAATTAACACGATAGGCTCTAAGGCGAACAGCGCTTCAATTCAACGGATTGTTGTTGAGATGAAAGAAGAGCTCGAAAAAATTAAAGAACAAGCACTAAATGTCCTCTAATAAAAAAGGCCTCGTATGAGGCCTTTTTTATTAGAGTGATATTGTTCTTATTGTAGTTTGAACGTGATAGGTAATACCATTCGCTGTCGTACTGCACGACCACGCTGCTTACCTGCTGTCCAAGCTGGAGAATTCTTTAATACACGAATTGCTTCCTCGTCACAGCCAGCACCGATTCCTCGTAGTACTTTAACATCCGTTATCTTACCATCTTTTCCAACTACGAATTCCACGAACACTTTTCCTTCTAGTCCCATTCGCTGCGCTTGAGATGGATACTTCATGTTTTTCTGAACATAACCATAGAATGCACCGATACCTCCTTTAAATGAGGCTGGGTTTTCAACAATTTGAAATATCTCGTCAGTTTCTTCTTCCTCAACAGGCTCTTCAAAAACGATTTCTTCGATTTCAGTTTCTTCTGTGATCTCCACATCTAAATCAACCTCAATCTCCTCTTCAATTTCTTCTTCATCTGGAACCTCAATGATCTCTGGTTGTCTAATTTTTGGAGGCGGTGGTGGTGGTTGCTGCGTAAGTGGCACTTCTGTCATCTCCTCAAAATCATCATTCACCTGCCCTAACTCAAGCAAATCGCTTTTATCATACGATCTCCATTCAAAAGCAGCAATTACTAATAGCAAACTCAACACAAAACCGATATTTAAAAACAAGCCGGTTTTCTTCGATAAATCTGCTTTTGGATTCTTCTTTGCTTCCATAAATTCTCTTTTTTACTATTTCTCGAAATTCAAATATAAAGATAATGATCTAATATAAAAGTGCATGAACCTTTAAAATCTGACCAAGTTCATATATATATTATTTCAATTCTTTAAATAATACAATAATCATTTAATTCGCTTACAATCAATAATTTCTGTGTTAAAACAACGATCTAGTCGCTGGTAGTATTGTTATGTTGGGTTATCTTTCTATAAATAAAGTAAGCTCCTCCAACCAAAGCACCTCCAGCATTTGCTGCTAAATCAGCGTAATCAAACCCTCTTTCGGGTATCATTGTTTGTATGTATTCAATTATTGTGCCATAAAGCACTGCTAAAATTATCGATACGGTTACCACTCCAATAAACGAGCGAGTTCCTTTATGTAGAGTATAACTCCCAAGGAGGGTTAGAACAAAGAAGAGGGTAAAATGGATTAGTTTATCTAAGGATAGGAAGTTCCAATCGATTATATCTGGAATAGATTTACCCGGAATTAATGTGAGGAGGGCAATAAAAAGCACCCAGCCTATATAGAGGGGGGTGCTGTATTTCTCTAAAAATGAATTGAGGTTACTGTCCAATAACTTCTTTATAGTCATCGGCACTCAGGAGCTCATCGCTATTATAACCATCCTCCAGCTTTATTTTTACCATCCAACCTTCGCCATAGGGGTCTTGATTAACAACTTCTGGGTTATCTTCAAGACCTTCGTTGATTGTTTCGATAGTACCCGCTACTGGCATAAATAAATCAGATACCGTTTTTACGGCTTCAACAGTACCAAATACGTCGCCAGCCGAAAGTGCTTCACCTTCCGTATCCACTTCAACAAAAACAATATCTCCAAGTTCAGATTGAGCAAAATCTGTAACGCCTATTGTCGCTATATCTCCTTCAATCTTCACCCATTCGTGATCTTTAGTATATTGTAAATCTGCAGGAATATTCATTTCTCAAATATTTAATGTTTCTCGTCCAAATGTACATCTAAATAAATTTCTAATGAAATTTATTGTGCCAAACTAAACCTTACTTGTACACCAAAGGATGTGGTTGTTCTTCGGAAAGATGTTGTAACTCGAGGTTCGTTAATACTGCGTTCATAATACACCTGTAAGGTTAGCCGGTTATTAAGGGCATATCCGATATTCGGCCGAACCTGAATATTTATATTACCATTGGTAATGGTATTCACTGAGACTTCCTCCCCGGCAATATCTTCATTGAATTTACGCTGGATGGTCTTGGTATCCTTTATGGTAAGGTCCATCCGAAAATCAAAATCATTTTTTAAGGTAGTCGTTCGGCCTTGGATTTTAAAGGGTAGCTTGATATTCGATTTTGTAAACCCAAGCGAGAGAACCAGGTCCTTACTATTTAGTTCGGTAACCTGAGTATTGGATAAATTAAGGGCCAGATTTCGTTCTGTCTTATACTCAATAGATGCGTTTAGCCTGGAGCGCGTACGCATACTTATTTTTAATAATGGCGCGAATCGTTCCGAGATTATTACCTGTTGCATTACAAATTGGGGCACAAATTGGCCAGACTCATTTACTTTACTAGCAGGTTGCGTGTTTTCTACATTATTAGATAATAGAAGATCGTCTGGTGTTTGATAAAGAAGCGAATTTGTATAGTTACTTATGCTGAAATTAGATGAATAGGCATGTGTTATGGTGAATGATGAGAATTGTTTTCGCATCGATTCAAGCTTACCTAAACCCGTGAAATCAACTCGCCAATTTGGTAATGGAATATTAGGAAAGGACCTCAGGCCAACCTCGTTACCTCCTTTGCCTTGATACGCTGCAATAAACGATGGTATAAGTACGTCCTGATCGTTTAGGCTATAACTGTTACCAGTTTCTGCCTGTAACCTTTGGCTAATCACATCACGATTCGCAATAAATTCCTCAAATAACGGAGATATATCGTCTTGGGTGTCATTTACAAATGCTGTTTTTATTGTTAAGAACGAAATATTATAATTACCTGTACGTGCTGGATTAAACGATTGATAATCTCCGAGGGTATCGGTTCTGAAAATTTCGCGGTACTCTGCGGTTTTAGATTTTTTCATATCGATCTGCACTTTGAAGTCACTGAAAGGTTCTATGGTACTTTTAATAGTCAGATCGACCGTTTGTAATTGCCTGAATGGATCGGTAAGCCCAGGATTATTCACGAGCCAACCATTCTCTGCTGCACGTGTACGTATAGAGGGATCTTGGTTACCTAGGATAAAGTCAACACCTGGTGCAGCCCAGGAAGTATCCATTCCCAATAGAAACGGGCTTTTTTGAAAACCCGTTAGGTGCGTTCCATCTTTAATACTATAGGAAGCATTGACTGACCGTACCATCATCAGTGCTCTTAGAAATCCCTTCAACCCTTTCATCTCTTTTTTAACAGTTGCAGTATCTTGGCGGGCCGGCTGTCTTGTAGATCGTCTTCGCGGCGGAGAGTTGATTTCTTTCAGAAAAGGAACCTTATTATAGAGTTTAACAAGGTCGAACTTACCCGTGGCAGTAATATTCCTGCTATTTTCAATCTTATTTCCTAAGGTATCGATCTGATCGAAAGCTCCAGATTGCCAGATATAGCCTACACTATAGCGGATATCTGCATTTGTCCAGTCGGTTATAGGGAGTTTATCCAAAGGTATTCTAAAGTTAACCCCTATGGTCTGATCGAAACGTTTCATACGGCCAAATCCCTTCAGGTTATTAAAAATAATCTCTTTTGTTTCTTCAGTTACTTCACCATCGGGTTCGTCAACAAGGGCGTTAGCACGAGCATTATAGTCCAAAGAAATCGCCTTCGTCAAATTCCATTTTACTCCGTAAATTCGATTAAATGTAAATGTCTTCTCATAATTCGCTTCCACACCATCTATCCCTAAATCCTGATTTCTGTATTGAGTTTTAATATAACTACGTCTTAAATCGGCACGAACAGAGATATTTGAGATTACTGGATTAAAATTAATCTCTTTGATAAGCTTAAGCCAATCTGATTTAAAGGCATCCCCTTCCTTAAAGGGTTCCCAAGATCTCTCCTGGGTACTAAAAGTGTAAGCGACCGATCCGGTATAGTTACGATTCTGATACTCGGCTATATTATAATTAGATCTGGTTTTATCGCTATAGGCCATCGATATCGAAAAGTTTTCGATGTTGAAAAAGCGCTTAGTTTTATTCGGGTTTGTATAGTCTTTGCGAAGGTTTGTTAAATTAATACTCTTTGTCTCAGTTTGATCAATAACGGTATTCCTGTATTCCTTTTGTGCCTCGTCATCTCCTTTTGCTTCTAGGCTGCTTTCGAGCGGAATGTCCGAATCGAGTGGATCGTATTCTGGCGTTATGGTTTTACTCTCATAACTGGCAAAAACAGGAATCCGAATCCCAGCCTTAGAAGGTAAAAATTTATCCAGATTAACATTTCCTGAGATATCATATTCGAAGGTGGTTTCCTGGGTTCTCTCAGCGATCTTCGATTGCACATTACCAAATCCAAATGAGGTAAATCGAGTCGATGCGGAAACGTTAGCGAAATCAGCAAGTTTCGCATTTAAACGCGCATTACCGGCATAGCCCGCTACGGTGTTAAAATCGGTAACGCGTAATTCATTTGCCCAAATACAAACATCGTACGTCGACTCATCGGTACTCTCAGGGTTTCGAATACCAATCATCAAGCTAGTAACAACACTTAGCTTTGGGTTTCCTACAACAGTAATCTTATAATCGTTAAAGGTGGTTGTAAATGGTAAATCCAGTGATAGCCCTGTTGTATTTCTTAAGGATTTAGCTTTGTAGAGTTCATCGAATGGCATATTAATTTCGTTCTCCACAGGCCAAATTTCATTTGGATCTGATGTGCCTTGGGGGGTGATTTTAAGCGGAATTTCTATTTCGTAATAATTGTCGAAGCCACTACCGAGTCGCAGAAATGCTCTTAGGTCGTCGTCTTGCGCATTGCCACTCTGTGCGTGTAAAAACATTTTCACTCTACCGTAGTTAACCAGGTTAAGGTCAACATTTTTAAAGGCTGCTTGCGCATTTTTATCTTGCAGATCGTCAACACAAAGTTGGATAGACTGCTCATTAAGCTGGCGTTCGATAACCGAGGTGTTGTCACGATCGCGAATAATTCCCGGAGGCAATACGTAGGGAATACCTGATTCGCCGCCTTGTCCATTTTCTTCGATATTAACCACCGAGATGGTAAACCTGCTATCCTGAGTTTCTGGTATTTCGTCGAAGCGCTTGCTTTCCAGGTTTCCTTCGAACCTGCGCCATTGCGAGCCTACAAGCCTTAAGTTAGCTGTCCGTAGAACAACGGGCTGCGACCATCCTGTCATGTATAAACGGGTATAGCGAATTGACTTGAAGCCAGAGATATTTCCTATAACATTATCGGGCTGTCGCACTGGGATTCGAAAGAGGTACCAGGTAACTTCATCACCATTAATTGTATTGGTTACTTTATCAGTAATAAAGCCTTCACCAACATTAAGCTGACCTGGCCTTAGGTCAACGCGATACTCATAAAATTCCTCTAAATCACCTAAAGTATTATCGATGTTCAAATCTTCGTTATCGGGTAGGGTAGAGCCTGATGGCGAGTAGGGTAGTTGGTTATTGCTTAGGTCGGGAGAGTTTTGATCAAGACCATTAAACCTCTTATACCTTTCGAGAATCTTGGCATTTTCCTGATCATACTGACCATTAAGGAAATATTCGAAGTTATCACCAGAAGGATCCGTTCTAATTTCATCTAAAGCACCAGGTGAGATATTAGCGGGTAGATTATTCAAGAAATCGGCAAACTTGTCCGATTCCTCCTCATCGCTCGCGCCATCTAGCCCAATATCCTGATTAATTCTTGCTCCGGGTTCATTATTGAATGCATTATTAATGAACTGCTGATTCGTGACAAACCCCCAATTGTTCTCTGTAACCGCATCGGTGGTCTTATCGCCATTGGCCGGTAAGCCATTTTCGAAAGCCATACGTCGGTCGCGCATAACGTCTTCCGAAATACTTCCTAGATTAAAAACTAATTCACCACCGGTAAAATTTGGCTGAGGGTTGGCGCCACCATCATCAATTACGCCGTTTGGCCCTTGAATGAAAGGATCCATTAACCAGAATTCGATATACTCAATATTCGATTTGTCAAAATCAACTTCCGAACGAATAGCTGTTGTGATTCCACCCCAGTTGCTTTGCGGATCCTTGAGTTGTCCCTGGCTCGTAAGATCTGGGTTGTAATTATACGGGCCTCGCTCCGTAGGATAATAAGCAAGATCGAATATGGGGTAGTTCGTATTGATGACCTCCTGCTGTTTCTGGGTAAATATTTCCTGAGGTGAGATGGGTCTTATATAATGATTTGTAAGGTCGCTATCGCTAATATTAGGAGGCTTTGCCGGCCCACCAGTGCGATAAAAAACATTGTCAATCACATACCACGCTAGCTTAGCTCTTTTATAGGCAAACTTAAGATCGTCTGTTACTCCATCGCTTAAATCGAACCTATTATCTACTGTAGTAGGGGTACTGGCGATCTGCCACCGCAGCCAGTTCGATAAACCAAAAGGGGTAACGGTATTTTCAAAATCATCGATATAGGATGTGCCCTCGCCATTTACCAGATTAGAAGTTCCGGGGATTAATTGGGCAAATTCACCACTAAAAGTTATTTGAGATTGCTCTTTAGTTTGAATTAAAGGAATGGCATCGATAATTTTTGTCAACATCCGAGATTCTGCACGATAGTTTACATCAAAACCATACTTGGTATTTTTTGGTGGTTCATTCCCTATGGCAGGCCTAGTGTACAAGGGCCGTTCGAAATGATGCAGTACCGTAGCACCAACCGTGAAGTCATCGCTAATTCGATATTCAAAATTTGCACCGAGAAGTGTTCTCGATTGAAAATTAAAGAGGTCGGCTTTTTCGTAGGTAACTTTTATCGATTTACCGGAATTGATAATACTTTCATTGAGTATTTGCACCTTACCGAAATTATAATCTACAGTATAGTCTATACCCTCGGTTAAAGTGATTCCACCAGCTGTTACCACTACGGAACCTTCTGCTATTTTAATGCCATCGAGGAGAATTTCACTGGAAGATCCGGCTTTTAACGACCCCGTAAGGAAATATTTATCCTTATTTACATCTAGCTGGGCATCAGCTTTAGTTGTGCCGTATAGGGTGTCAAAGACATATCGCTGAATAAGTTCTGCCTCACCGGGATCAAAAATTCCTTTCAGGTGATCGCCAAATGGTTCTAAGACTGGGAATAGAATATTGCCAGTCGTTGCGTTTATGGTTACCCCGTCCACGAAATCAAAATTTCCATCTTTTTGCGGATCGCCATTAACATTTAATTGATCCAGCCCCAAAAGCTCTATTAAAGGAATGTCGGTAGTATTAACACCTTCGTTAATGCTTGGCTTGTCCTGTCCTGTTTTGTCATCGCGATAGGTGATTCGCATTTGAAACCCTTCATTATTTACCTGGCTAGCATTAAGGTTATAGATATTCTTCATCATTAAATCCCATGTTGGGATTCGCTTGCCGTCCTGATCACGCGTAGATATTTTACTCGGTCTTAGCATCTTCATGAAAATCACCTCGTCTTCCGGACGATTTGCGTAGTCTTCGGTGAGTTCTCCAACTTTAAAATTGGCGCCATTATAACTATACTCATAGGAGACCGCCAGGACTTCATCGCTACTTAATTTTCGATTTAAGGATATATAACCCAGCTGCTCATGGAAAGTAAATTCGCGATCTTCTAGTTTGCGAGCTCCATTAATCTTATCGAAATGAGTGGCCTTTACCATATTAAAAGGGCTCGCTTCCAGTTCACCATCAATGATATTAACGTCTCTACTTAGGGTACCTAATTGTCCGAACAGTTGATTCGCATCGTTTTGGTTGGGCACGTCGCCATTCCCTGGCCCAATCACACCATCGTTTTGTTGATATATGACCCTGCCCTCGGCGAGATCCATAAACGCCGCTATATTACGTTGCGAGCGTGTATCGTTATTTCTATTGATCACATAAACCTCTATTCTGGTAACTTTGATCCCAGAAGTGATTTGGGGAATGTTATTCAACCATTTTTCATAATTATCACGGAAAAAATGACCAAGGAAAAAGTGACGATTTTCATCATAATCCGATGCGCGAAGCTCAAAGTCACGGCCTTGAACACCGCCACCTTCAATCGATACTTCATCGTGCTTGCCGCGCTGGGTAGAGGCAACTGCAGTAACGAATAGTTTACCAAACTGGAGCTGGGTTTTAACCCCAAAGAGATTTTGCGCACCAGTCATCAGGCTATTGCTTACGGGCATCGTAACATTACCAACCTCAAGTTTTTTAATGATATCCTCTTCGAACCCCGTAAACTCCACTTTTAGGTTATTCTGAAAATCGAATGAATTGTTATTATCGAAGTTGGCCGTAACCTTTAGTTTTTCGCCAATTTTACCAACCACGTTCATGCTAATCTGTTGATCGAATTCAAAGCCACCATTCCGTTGCTGTGTAATCGGAATGGACGGATTATTAATACGTTGAAACCTGCCTCCGAAATCGAGATTTACCATTCCACGCGGATTTATCTCTACATAACTACCACCAAAAATCCGATCGAAGACCGGACTGATATATATTTTTGGAATTAATCGCTTGCTTGTTAAAGCCGTTTCGCCATCTACAGCAGTTGATCTCTCTTGCCAGTAACTTTTAAGTAAGTTATCCGTTTGATATTGCGAATACTCTTCGAATGGTATGACGGTTGGAGGCCGGTAGTCGAAGGTTCCTATTTTTTCAGTAACAGAAAAGTTGAGCCCGGTATCCAATTCAAAAACCAGGTTTTTGTTACTCGGATCGCCAAAAAACAGCGGTGTATAACCTATCTGATTCGAAAATGGGTCGCCGTAGCGATCTTGAGGTGTATACGAAGGACGAGTTGAAGGTTTATAAGGAAGGTTCCTTAAACTGTCTGTTTTAAGGGTGTCAGAAACTGTGGTTTGACCATTATTGGATTGAGCATAAGTTTGGCCTGTTCCAGCTAAGAAAAGTAGCAGGAATAGAATCCGCCTCATAGGTAGTTTTCGACTATGCAAAGGTATTCTCGCCAACGGTGGTTAAGTGCGTTAGGTAGCTTGTAAGGCCCTTTTAATTAATTGTTCCAAAGTAATGTTATTTTCTGAGTTGCGCAGAACCGATTCAATGCTTTTTTGAGCAGCGGCTTTGTTTATACCCAGCATTACCAATGCTGATAACGCTTCCGATCTTAAATTATTATCAAAACCTGTCGAAATCTGATCAGAAGAGGCAGAAAAACCTTCTTTCTTTACTTTGTCTTTTAATTCAAGAATTACCCTTTGGGCAGTTTTGGCTCCTATCCCTTTAATTTGCTGAATAGTAGCGACATCTTCGCCCATGATTGCAGCCTTTAATTCCTGCGTAGTTAACGACGATTGCATGATCATACCTGTGTTAGGGCCAATCCCGGAGACCGATATTAAATCCATAAAGAATTTCTTATCAGGTTCGGTGATAAACCCGTAAAGTGTTTGACTGTCTTCCTTAACATGGAAGTACGTGAACAGTTTACAAGTTTCTTCGTCTTTTATCTGACCAAATGTAGCCAGAGAAATGAAAATCTGATAACCTATGCCATTTACATCGATTATGACATGTGTAGCTTCCTTATGAATTAATTTGCCTTTAATATACGCTATCATTACTCTGGTTTATTCAAAATTTGGGCATGTAGTACGGCAATAGAAGCAATATTAACAATTTCACGGATAGAGCTCCCCAGTTGAACTATATGAACTGGTTTTTTCATTCCCATTACTATTGGACCAACCGCGTCCGCTCCTCCTAATTGCATCACCAGTTTATATGCAATATTACCAGATGCAAGATCAGGGAAAATTAACGTATTTGCTCCTCTTTCTGCAAGTGCACTAAAGGGGTATGACTCCTGTTGGATTTCCTTGTTTAAAGCCACATTAGCCTGAATATCACCATCAATTACGATATCCGGAAGCTTCTTTCTTGCCAGCTCCACTACTTTTTTTGCTTTGGTTGGCACTGCGCCCTTTGCCGAGCCAAAATTGCTATACGATAACACAGCCATGCGAGGCTCTTCATGGAAAATTCGAACAGCACCGGCCGTTAACTCCATGATCTCTACTATTTCTTCTGCTGTTGGGTTTTCCTGAACAGTGGTGTCAGCAAAAAAGTAGGTTTTATTCTTACGAGAAATAATGAACATCCCCGATACCTTATTAAAGCCATCGGCAACGCCGATTATTTTTAGCGCTGGAGAGAGGCACTTTGAATATTCCTTGGTAAGTCCTGTTACAAGAGCATCTCCTTCACCATTGTCTACAAGCATATTGCCAAAGTAGTTTCTACTTTGCATCAGTTTATAGCATTCGTCGTATGTGATGCCCTTACGTTGCTGTTTCTCATAAAACTGCTTGGCAAATGCTGCTAATTTCTCAGTATTCTCTTCTTCATTCAGGTCGATAATGGTTAACCCTTTGAGATCGATATGGTTTGCTGCGGCAATGTCATTGATTTTCTTTCGGTTGCCGAGTAAAATAGGGAAGGCTATTCCTTCAAAGAAAAGTGTTTCCGCAGCCTTCAATACTTTATAATGATCACCCTCGGTAAAGATTACTCGTTTGGGTTCGTTTTTAGCTCTGGCGATTACGTTCATCATTAGTCGCTGATCGATACCAATGCGGGCCAGAAGTTCTTTTTTATATCGCTCCCAATCATCGATTGGTTTTTTAGCAACCCCAGACTCCATGGCTGCTTTTGCTACCGCTGTAGAGACGTTGGTGATCAAGCGAGGATCTAAGGGTTTAGGAATAAGGTATTCCCTGCCAAATCGCATACCCTTATCATTATAGGCGCGCTTCACAATTTCTGGAACAGGCTCTTTTGCAAGTTTAGCCAAAGCAAAGACAGCGGCAAGTTTCATCTCTTCATTAATACTCGTAGATCGAACATCTAAAGCGCCCCGAAAGATGTAGGGAAACCCTAAGACATTATTAACTTGATTGGGGTGATCGGAGCGCCCCGTAGCCATAATTAGATCTTCTCTGGTTTTTATGGCAAGGTCATAATCGATCTCTGGATTTGGGTTGGCCAACGCGAAAACAATAGGGTTGCTGGCCATGGCGAGTAAGTCATCGGCATTCAGAACGTCGGCTATGGATAGGCCAATAAAGACATCTGCGCCCTTAATAATTTCTGATAAAGTTGTTGCCTTCGTTTCTCTTGCAAAACGAGCTTTTGATTCAGAAAGACCTTCTCTTGACGTAGTAATCACTCCTTTACTATCGCATAGGAATAGATTTTCTTCTTTTACACCCAATGAAAAATATAGCTTGGAGCATGAGATAGCCGCAGCTCCGGCACCATTAACTACAATCTTGACTTCATCTATTTTCTTATCGACCAGTTCTAGGGCGTTGAGCAGTCCGGCTGCTGAAATAATCGCAGTACCGTGCTGATCGTCGTGCATCACTGGAATACCCATCTTATCGCGTAGCACCTGTTCAATTTTAAAACTTTCAGGAGCTTTAATATCTTCGAGGTTAATACCGCCAAAAGTAGGTTCTAGGGATTTAACAATTTTTATAAACTCATCCGGATCAGTGGCATCGAGTTCTATGTCAAACACGTCGATTCCCGCAAATTTTTTGAAAAGTACGGCTTTGCCTTCCATAACAGGTTTGGAAGCATCGGGTCCGATATTACCGAGGCCAAGAACGGCAGTGCCATTAGTTACAACGCCTACTAAGTTTCCTTTAGCTGTATACCGATAAACATCTTCCTTATTTTTCTCAATTGCCTTACAAGGAACAGCCACTCCGGGTGAATACGCTAATGCTAAATCGAGCTGAGAAGTAAGAACCTTGGTTGGCACAACTTCTATTTTACCTGGTTGATTTAACTCATGATAATCGAGAGCATCTTTCTCTTGAATTTCAATTTTCATAGAACTTAAGCTTATGATTTAATGGATATATAACGCCCGGCTAGCACAATAAGTAAAACTTTATATACTCCTTTTCTAAGGAGCAGGGAAATAGCTTATGCCTTCTCTTTTTCCTTAAGAGGGCTTTTTGTTGTGAAGGTTTTTATCATAACTTCCAGTTCACGAAGAGCTTCTCTTTTAGCACGACCAGGACTTACTACAAAACCGTCGATATAGTAGAGTCTGTTCGATTCTTCATCAACAAAAACGTATGATACAAAAGACCCTCCTAAGGTTAAGGTATTGGTTTTCCAGATTCCTCGAATTCTTTTAGCAAAATTTCCATCAATTTCTGTAGTTATAAACTCAGTCTGGATATTCATGGTGTCCACTTTAGTATAAGATTCTAAGTTTTCAGGATCCTCCAGAATATTATACCGTGTAATGCTATCTCTCAGCCCAATAAGATTGCTATTCTTAAAAATATCTTCGGAGGTATACTGTCGATAGGTGATGAATATATTTTTATCAATTTCACCAACATTTCGCAACCACATAAATTCATTATCATCGGCCTCTATTCGATAGCCTAGAGGAACCCTGATATAGCAATCATGTTTTTTATACATGTACTCATTAACCGATACTTCTTCCTTTGCAATGTATAAGGCTCTGAGTAATCGGGTCTCTTCTTTCTCATTGAAGAAATTAACAATGGTTCGCTTATTATTTCTAACCTTTTCAATTAACTCTGCTTCGGTAGCTGAGAAAAGGTACAAGGCCTCCTGGCCTGATGCATAAATGTCTCTTTGCGATATGATAAACTTATCTGGATTTTCCTGAATATAGTTTTTGGTCATAAAGTTTCGCACAGTTTGACCTCCTTGGGTCTTGGAATCGAGTGTGGCAACAAAAATTATATTTCTTGCCTTATTCAGTACGCTATTAAATAAGGTAGGCTCAATATAGCGGACGGTAAAGAGTTTTTCTGGTCTGGAGACACCTGGCAAATATTGCTCGAGGGCATCGCGCATTGCATCGCCTAGTTCTCCTTTCCATTGTACAGAGTCCATAACCAGGATAATTTCACCGGGTGTGCCTGAGGCTTGAACTAGAAGTCGTTCTGAGCCAGTATCAAGATCACAAGCATTAATCGATGCAAATAAGGCTGAGAAAACTATGATTTTATAAAAAATGTTCCGCATAGATTGATTAATTAAACAGTCAAAAATACCATTTTGTCTACCCAATTATTAACTTTTGCCCAGGCATTATTTTGGCATCTTTGAGCTTATTCATCTTTTTTATTTTTTCGATATCCAGGCCAGGATACTTCTTGGCAATATCCCAGAGAGTATCCCCGGGCTGAACGGTATAAACTTTCCGTCCACTATAATCAATAGTTACTGGGTCGACCTTAGTTTTGGTTACCTGAGCAACTTTAGTGCCTGGGTAAACCCAAATACTTAAGCGCTGGTTTACTCTTATTATATTACTTGAGAGGTTATTCCATTTTTTTATGTCCGAAACTCTCACTTTGTGGCGTTCGGCAATTGTGCCTAGTACATCCCCACTTTGAACTTTGTATACGACTTTATCTCTACCAAATGTGCTGCCGACAGAATTTCGGGCTAAATACTCTAATTCCTTTTGGCCAGTTTCGGCACCGTTTGCTGCTATCATCACTCTATTGCTACGATAGTATTCTAGCTTGTCTTCGGGAATATAGATTGGGTAATAACTATCGTTAGTTTTCACTCCGTAGCGCTTAATATTAGGATTTAACATTTTAAGGTCATCGTAGCACATGTCGAGATCTGTGGCCAAAGTTTTTAAATTCATAAACCCCTTAACATGTATGGTATCGGAAGCGATACGATATTTATAATCATCGATAGTGAGATTATGCTCTTCACCATATTTAAATGCATACATAACGGCAACGAACTGAGGCACATAAGACCGCGTTTCCCGTGGTAAATACCTATACACTTCCCAGAACGATTTTTTATATCCAGAACGTCGGATGGCCTTACGAACATTACCGGGACCGGAATTATAGGCTGCGAGCGCTAGTTCCCAATCACCGAACATGCGATAGAGCATAGATAGATATTTACAAGCGGCATCGGTTGCCTTATACGGGTCGAAACGCTCATCGATATACCAATCTTGATGTAGGCCATAGGACCTTCCTGTATAGGGCATAAACTGCCATAATCCACCCGCTCCTGCACGGGAAATAGCCTGCGCATTGAGTCCAGATTCAACAATGGAAAGGTATTTTAATTCGTCAGGCAGGCCATATTCAGCAAGCTTTTCTTCCATAATCGGGAAGTAAATGGTGCTTTTTCGCATCACATCGCGTACATAGGGGCGATTTTTGACTACGAAGTAATTGATAAACCCATAAACTTTATTATTAAATGTCAGTGGCACATCCTCTTCAATACAGGAGAGCCTGTCTGCAATTAGATCATATGTATAATCTTCAGAAAATACTTCCGTTTCCAGCAACTCCTCGTTCTGAGCGTACGCCGAAATAGAAATCAAACAGGTTATTATTATTGCCTTTACCTTCATCACTCTTCTAATGCCAAAATTTCTTCTGCTACTTCATATAACGCCAATTCTTCGAATTCATTGGCTGCAATTTGTAAGCCATACGGCAAATTATCAATTTTTTCGCTAAAAGGGATAGAAATTGCCGGGATTCCTGCAAGAGAGGCCTCAACGGTAAAGACATCCTCGAGGTAGACTTCTGTTGGATTGGTGCGTTTTTTACCGATGTCAAAGGCAATCGTTGGCGTAGTTGGCGACAAAATAAAGTCGTGCTCGGCAAAAATCTTTGCAGTGTGCTCTTTTATCAATCGTCTTACTTTCTGTGCCTTGGTTACATAAGCATCGTAATAGCCACTACTCAATACAAATGTTCCTAGCAATATCCTTCGTTTAACTTCAGCACCAAATCCTTCCGACCTGTTGTTAGCGAAAAGATCGATAAAAGAATCAGGGGATGCTGTGTTCAGGCCATATCGGACCCCATCGTATCTCGATAAATTTGAGGATGCCTCAGCCATAGTTAAAAGGTAATAAGCGGGAACTAAATATTGCTGTAAGGGGAAGGAGATAGCTTCAACGCTGTGGCCGCAAGCTCTTAGCTGCGCAATTTTTTTATTAAAAAGAGAGGTTTCTTTTTCACCTAAGCCTAACTCCAGGAGCTCCTCATAATAACAAAAGCGCCTTTTTGGTTTTCTATTATCACGCTGAATAGGTCTTGAGGAAGAAGTGCTATCCTTCTCATCCGTCCCGGCTATTACTTCCAGAACACGTTTGTTATCCGCGAGGTTGTTGGAGATAATCCCGATAGTGTCAAAAGATGAGGCATAGGCGAGAAGGCCATTTCGGGAAATTCTGCTATAAGTAGGTTTTAGTCCGATTACACCGCAAAAGGCGGCAGGTTGTCGTACAGATCCTCCTGTATCTGTGCCTAGGGATACCGTGCACATATTCATTTGTACGGCTACAGCCGACCCTCCCGATGACCCACCAGATACTTTGGTGTTATCGATGCCATTAAGAACTGGCCCAAAGGCTGAATTTTCATTGGCTGATCCCATGCCAAATTCATCACAATTCTGTCGGCCAATAATAATCGCATCTTCGTCGAGTAAACGCTTAATGGCAGTAGAAGAATAGATTGCTTGATAGCCCTTAAGAATTTTGCTGCTGGCCGCCACTTCATGCCCTTGGTAACTGATTAAGTCTTTAATACCTACAACCAATCCGGCAAGGCTTCCTTGTGTGCCTGATTTTATTTTTAGATCGATTTCTTCAGCGCGTGCACATGCTTCATCAGAAAAAACCTCAATGAATGCATTGAGGTTACTATTTTTCTTAATGTTCTCTAAGTAATACTGGACAAGCGCAGCACAGGTTATGCTACCCTTTTTTAATTCAGCTTGATTGAGTGCAAGCGAGGCATGAAAAGGCAATGTTATTTAGCTTTTTGTGTCTTCATCCTTAACACCACCTTCTTCGATCTCATCTTTGATCTCTTTAGTAGCATCTTTGAATTCTCTTATTCCTTTACCCATTCCTCTAGCTAACTCAGGAATTTTTTTGGCACCAAAAAGAAGCAAGATTGCAAATATTACAATAAAGACTTCTGGGCCACCTAACGAAAATGCGAGTATTGTTTGCATTTGATCACAGTTTAAATTGAACTGTAAAGATAATTATATATCAATTAATTCCGCTTGTTTATTCTAATTAGCTGCACAGAAGTTTATTTTTTTAGCAGCCACGTCTCAGGATTTAACTTTACGGTGCCATTGGTTTGGGTTTGCCATAGCTCGAAATGGAGCTCTGAGAGACCTTCGTCATCGGTAAAGATGCTACCGATTTTATCGCCAACGGAAACAGTTTCTCCTTTCTGGACATAAACTTTATCAAGCTTAGCATACACCGTAAAATAGTCGCCATGTTTAACGATTACAGCTTTGTTGAAGCCAGGGATAAGTGCCACTGCCCTTACTTCGCCACTAAATACCGATTCGGCATCGGAATTAGCACTTGTTTGAATTTCAATACCCGGACTATTTCGCTCAACCATTTTAAGAACCGGATCTCTACTTCTTCCAAACTTTTGCGAAATAAAACCGCTTGTTGGCCATGGAAGTTTGGCTTTGTTTTTCGAAAAGTCTGCAGATAGCACTTCTGCTGCTTTATTATCTGCCATGGCTGCCGCTTTGGCGGCTGCTTCAGCTTCTCGTTTGATAATGTCATTAATTAATGCATCTAGCGCCTTCAAGGATTTTCGGCGATTAGCTAATTCTTTCTTAATTTGTTTTTCTTGTTTTTGAAGGTCAGCTAATACGCTCTGCTGCTTACTCTTCATCGACTCCAAAGATTTACTTTCTTTTATTTGCTCCGTTAAGAGATCACTCTTCTCTGCACGTTGTTCGGTAACAACCTTGTTCTCTTTGAGTAGAACATCTTGAACCGCCATAATCTGATCTACTTGTTTCTTTCTTGCTTCTGCGTATTGCTCCATGTACTCTAATCTTCTCAAAAGCTGATTGAATGACGATGCGGCAAACAAGAAGGTTAATTTACTACGACCGCTTCTGGCCTTGTATGCAGCGTATACCATGGCACTGTACTCATTCTTTAGGTCTACCAGATCTTGTTCGAGTGCGGCTATTATTTCGAGGTTATCTGTAATTTCTGTATCGAGTAACGAAATCTCATCTTCAATCCCTCGAATCACATTTTGTCGGGCTTCGATTTGGTATTTAAGTGCGTTTAACTCTCCAACACTCGATTTCTTTTTAGTTGCCGTTTGTTGCAGGGTCTTTGAAGCCTCCTCAATTTTCTTAAGATTTTCTTGTCGTTCCTTTTGTAGTTGGGCTTTGGTTTTTTGCTGACCAAAGGCACCCACACTAAGGGTTATAAATGCAAAGAATAATATGCACCTATTTACGAACATACTTGTTGGGTATATTGAAAGGGAATCTCAGATCTTTTTCTGGATCTTCAACCTTCGTATGCTCTATGACCATCTGAGTTTCCAATTGTCCGAATTCATTAAAATGAATAAGCGATACGAAGGCAGAATATGGAAAGGCTTGGTTGTTGAGCACTCTGAAATCTTTATAGAGTAACTTGAGTTCATTGTTGGTAGTTGCTTCTTTTACCCTTACTTCAACCAATTTCATGTTGGTTTCATCAACATAGTTATCAATCTGGATATCCTCTATATTTTGCCTCACCATATACCTGCCACGTTCTCTTTTAACGTATTGGTCAGATTCATTCGGTCGCGGCATATTGCCAATAATCATCGATTGAATCAAGTCGAAGTCAATAGGAAAATTGAACTCGCGAGACACATCCTCGAAACTGTAGATGCTATATTGGCTTTCAACACGGTTAATAATGTATACAGAATCTGTAGTAATTAACCCCCTCATACCTTGTACCCCCAGTGCACCCGAAAGATTAAACCAAATTACGCTATCTTGCTTCAGTCGAAGCAATGCAGTAACCTTTGTTGTTTTATGCGGCTCTTGCAGCTCAATTTTTGATTTAATACTTAGATAATCAAACGTTAATTGCTGGATATTTAATGTAGAGCGATCGTAGGATTTTGTAAAACGAACCCCTTTTGTGCTACAGGCGCCCATAGCAATTAGTACCACAAAGGCAAGTATTACCTTATTGTACAATTTTACCTTCACTAATTTTTTCATTTATATTTTCGATGCTGCCATCTAATTCCTTTGCCTTCTTCCAGTTTTCTATTGCTTCTTGAGAATAACCTAGTTTATAGAGAATGTCGCCATAATGATCATAATAAACACCCTCGTTTACTCCTATCTCCATAATCTTATCAAAAACACGTTTTGCCTCAACGTATTCGCCAATATTATAGTGCACCCAAGCATACGTGTCGAGATATGTTATGTTGTCGGGGTTATTTCTGATCAGCGTAGAACACATTTTCTTGGCCTGATCTAGTTTAACGCCGCGCAAAGATAGATAATAGCTGTAGTTGTTTAATACGGTATAATTTAAAGGGTCTAGTTCAAGAACTTTTTCATAGGCGTTATCTGATTTATCGTATTCTTCTAATTGATTGTACAGGTCACCTATATAGCCATACATCACAACCGCTAAACCTCGATTGCCACCAGCGCGTGCAACACCCATCTCCAAAAGCTGAATAGCTTGCTTGGTCTTCTTTTGATTCTCTTTGGCTATACCATTAATTAAGTATAACCATGCCTGATTAGGGAACAGTTCTAAGGCCTGTTCGGCATGGATGGCCAGCGAATCCTTGGCATCTAGCTGTAGCTCGATATTCAATAGATTTTGCCAAACATTAAAATTAGAAGGGTCTAGTTGAACGTATTTCCCATAATATTCGGCTCCCTTTTCTCGATATAGGGTTTGATTGTTTTGAGATACTACTCCTTTATCGAGCAAGGTGGTATATACATCTCCGGCAATTAGAAATGAATTAGCATTATCAGGATGAACTTTAGTTAGCGTATCTACTAGAGCAGGGAGTGACTGTTCAAGGCGATTATGAGGTAAATAAACCATGTACTTCATAATGGTGTTGATCTTAGCATTTATTACTAATTCAGGGTCCTGAAAAGCTAAGGATAACTCATTTTCGAATTCTGTAAAGTTGTTTTGCTTCCAATAAATATCTCCCAACTGTAGTCGTGCAGCAGAAAAGGTTGGACTTCTACTTATTAGGTCTGTTAACAGAGTATTTGCTTCATCCAGTCTACCATTCGATGATAAAATTTCAGCTGTTAAAAGAACATACCGTTCGTTTGCTGGGTAAGCTTCTATAAGGCGCTTGCCTTCGGCTATGGCTTCGTCTAATCTATCTTGTTGTAGATAGATCTTTTGTCGCTGGAAGGCAATGTTTTCACTTAATCCGAATTTACTTTCCGCTCTATCATAAGTTTCTAAGGCTTTGTCATAATCTTTTAAAAACAGGTAAACGCCTGCCAAATGAAATAGATACGACTCCGTATTGGGAACCTGTTCGATTAAGCTTTCATAAGTGCTAGCCGCCATTTTTAAATCCCCCAGGTTAGTGTAGATGTCCACAGCAAGGATATAGTAGTACTTATTCGTTTTTTCTAAGGCCAGTGCTTTGCCGATATAATTTTCTGCAACTACAAACTGTTCTGTTTCATTGTTAATTTCGGCGAGTTTATAATAGACTACATCGTTGGTTGGATCTAAAGCCAAACACCTATTTAGAACTTCTGTTGCCTGAGAATAGTTTTTAAGAATAAAGAGCTTTTCAGCTTCAATAAAGTAGAATTCAACTTCTTGCTGAATCTCAGCAGGAGACTTTGTAGCCTTGTTTGCTTTTCGCTGGGCCGTAGCACCATAATTCACCCCTACTATTAGGGTTATCAGCACAAAGATTCTCAAAGCCTCGATATTCCTCAAATTATTGTATTAATGCCACAAATGTAGCAATTTAAATGCCATTTATTAGGCAGTGCCTGTACTCCCAAAGCCACCGGCTTCGCGTTCAGAGCTACTCAGGCTGTCAACATTAGCTAAATTCACCTGGGCATGTTTGCTTACTACCATTTGGGCAATTCGTTCGCCCGATTTAATAATGAAATCCTCGCTAGAAAGGTTCACAAGAAGAATTTTTATTTCGCCTCTGTAATCAGCATCAATTGTGCCTGGGGTGTTTAATACTGAAATGCCGTTTTTATATGCCAGACCACTTCTTGGTCGAATCTGAGCTTCATAACCTTCTGGTAGTTCGATGAACAACCCTGTACCAACCAATTCTCGCTGCATAGGACCTAGAACAATTTCTTTATCGATGCTGGCTCTTAAATCTAAGCCTGCCGAAAGTGCAGTCTGATATTCAGGAAGTGGGTTAGCGGATTTATTAACAATTTTTAGATCAATCTTATCCATACGTTTTATTCAATAGACTTTGTAAGTCTATTCTTTTCAATATTATAAATGATTAAAGTAAGAATTAATGGCACCATTATATTAACAGAAATATCTAATGCTGTATTGCTAAACTCTATATAAAATCCTGCGATGACAATAGCTATTAGTACCACAGCATAGATCAATTGTGGTCCAAATCGATAAGGTACAGGAAAATGGCGTTTGCCGACAAGGTAGCATGCAATGGTCATAGCCAGATAAGAAAGTATAATGGATATTGCACTTCCGAGAATACCAATTCTTGGTAAGAGGAAATAATTACTAAGCAATGCGACCACAGCCCCTATCGCTGTAAAGATTAAGCCAAAGATTGTTTTATCTTTTAATTTAAACCAAATGGAAATATTGATATATACACCAAAGAGTAGCTTGCCAAACATAATTATAGGTACCAGGTAGAGTGCCGTCCTAAATTCTGGTTTTCGGAGAAAAATCGGTGCGATCCAGTCGATATTTAGACTAACCGCTGTGAGCAGGAGCAAGCCCAGGATTACGAAATAATGCAATGTTTTTGCGAATAATTTCGGGGCTTCCTTATCGATAGACTGTGAAAAGAAGAAAGGTTCGGCAGCATATCGAAAAGCCTGAATGGCAAGCATCATGAGGGCTCCCAATTTAAAGGTTTGGGTATACAAACCCTGATTGCTGAGTCCTTCCGTAGTCCATTTAGCGACCACAATCTTATCCAGGTCACTCACAAACCAACCGGCAATACCAGTTGCCACTAAGGGCCAGGCGTAGATGAGCATAGGTTTAAGTTTCTGCCATTGGTAGCATATTCTAATCCTAAGAAATTCCTTTGCCAGTATTGGAAATAATATGAGGTTGCTCAGGAGGTTAGAGATGAAGATATACTCGATCGTATAGTCTGGATTATATACTGTATTAACCATTGGGAGCAACCCGGGAAGATACTCACCATTGTAGATTGCTGGAAAAACAACTAAAAATATTACTTGCAGCGTAATATTGGCAATAATGGCAGTAACCTTGGCAAAGGCGAAATAGATTGGTCTGTTTTCTATTCGTAACCGCGCAAATGGAATAGCCGTTAGCCCATCGATAAGCACAATTGCGGCCATTAACTGTATGAGTACAATATAGGAACCATTAAATTCAGCCCCAATAATAAACCCTCCGATTGCGAGCGAATTCTGAGAAATTCCGAGTGCGATGAGCAGTGAAACGAAAATCACCACGGTATTAGCTGCATTATAAGCCGTTCCGTCTTTCGATTTAGTACAAAAACGAAAGAAAGTCGTTTCCATACCAAAGGTTATTAGAATAAGAATTAGAGCGATAGTACCATATAGTTCTGAAACCACGCCCATTTCATCAACTAAAAAAACAGAAGTGTGGAGCCCTACTAAAAAGTAATTTATTACTCTTCCCAGAATACTGCTAATGCCGTAAATAGCGGTCTGACCAGCTAATGTTTTTAGTTTACCCATTTATAATACTGAGCGAGATATTAAGATGAGCACACTATTGGCCTTTAAATGCGGGTTTTCGTTTTTCGAGGAATGCGCTTGTTCCTTCTTTAAAATCTTGGGTGCTGCAGCAACCCGCAAACGCATTGGCTTCTACTAAATAGCCATCCTCCTTATTATCGCCTGCCGCGTTAACCGCTGTAATTACCCGGCTTATTGCAAGAGGCGCTTTTGATAGTATTTTGGCCATGATTTTTCTGGCATGAGCCATCATGTTTTCTCTTGTATCAGCAACATTATTAACCAAACCAATTCTGTAGGCCTCATCAGCATTAACTGAGTTGCCCGACATCATTAATTCCATTGCTCTTCCTTTGCCAACCAACTGGGTCAGGCGTTGTGTACCACCATAGCCAGGTATTAATCCGAGGTTTACTTCTGGTTGTCCAAATTGAGCGCTAGCGCTTGCAAACCTAAAGTGGCAAGCCATGGCTAGCTCGCAACCACCACCCAAAGCATAACCGTTCACAGCAGCGATAACTGGCTTGCTAAAATTTTCGATTGTCGCAAAAGTCTCCTGCCCACGCTCGGCGAATTTCCGTGCATGAAACTCTGTGAGATTAGCAATCTCGGTAATATCGGCTCCTGCGGCAAAAGCCTTATCGCCACTACCGGTTATAATAATGCCAGCAACTGTGTCATCGTCGTAGGTTTTGTCGAAGACCTCTTGAAGTTCGTTAAGTAATTCAATATTAAGCGCATTTAAGGCCTCCGGCCGGTTTAAGGTAATGGTTAATATTTTATCAGAAACCTCAAGAGAAAGTGTAGTATAGTTCATCGTACCAGGATAAATAAAATCAAATATACATAGGGCTGCATTATGATACCATAAAATATTTTTATTCTCCCTCCCGGAGAAGAAATTCCCATATTGGGAAATTTCTTAGGTCTTAAACAGTGTTTAGGCCAGAAATAGGCAAGTTACGATTTTGGCACGATTGTTCCTTTAGTTGTACTGGTTTTGGTTAGTGAACACAAACTCCTAAACGTTGAAGTTTGTATCACCAGCAAGCTCGGACGCCAGTTCGGGCTTGCTTTTAAAACATTAAAGCATTTGATGCTTAGTTGGCACTTTTTAAACCC
>CBDUMS010000029.1:0-35641 GCA_965368405.1 uncultured Cyclobacteriaceae bacterium | reverse complement strand
TGGGATTTTTATATGCATCAAATTCATGAACTGGGCAAAGTTCATGCAGACCCGCATCCTGGCAATTTCCTAATTTCTGAGGATGGCACATTGATTCCATTGGATTTTGGCTGTATCAAGGAAATTCCTTCTGATTTCTATACGCCATATTTCGAGATGATTAAAGATGAAGTACTGAACAATAGAGAGCAGTTTATAATCAAACTCAAAGAGCTTGAGATCATCAAGGAGGAAGACTCAAACGAAGAGCGAGAGTTTTTTATTGAGATGTTCCATAAGATATTGAGCCACTTTAGCAAGCCATTTCAATATAAGCACTTCGATTTCTCAAATCCGGACTTTTTTAATGAATTCTCGAAACTAGGAACCGATTATGCTAAGAATAGTGAGCTGCGAAAAATGAATGGAAATCGAGGATCGAAGCATTTTATCTACATAAATAGAACCTTTTTTGGTCTATATAATTTGTTGCATACTTTAAAAGCAAATAATATCGCCATTCATTGGTAAAGGGGCATTAATACTGCTTCTTCTATTGTAAATTTGGTTGTCCTTCATAAAGCAGTTTTTCAAACTGCAATAATCGTCTTGGTGCAATGAAAATATTATTAACAGGTGCTACGGGTTACATCGGCAAGCGCCTATTGCCCGAATTAATTAAGCAAGGCCACCAGGTTGTCTGTTGTGTTCGAGATAGAAACCGCTTTAATCCTCCCGAGGCATTATTGCCCAAAATTGAGGTTATTGAGGTAGACTTTCTGAAAGAAGAGTCTTTATCTAATATCCCTAAGGATATTGATGGGGCATATTATTTAATGCATTCCATGTCAACCTCCAGCGACTATGACAAACTGGAGCTAAAGTCTGCCAAGAACTTTCGCGAAACACTGGAAGACACAAAAGTGCAGCATGTTGTATACCTCAGTGGAATTATTAATGAAGAAAGCCTCTCAAAACATCTGCAGTCAAGAATGATTGTTGAAGAGGAGCTAGGCAAAGGGAGCTATCCGCTAACGACTCTGCGAGCCGGTATAATTATTGGCTCCGGAAGTGCTTCCTTTGAAATTATTAGAGACCTGGTTGAGAAATTGCCCATTATGGTAGTACCTAAATGGCTTAGAACCAAATGTCAGCCAATAGGGATTAGCGATGTAATCAGCTTTCTGACGAAAACACTTTTCAATCGCAAAACGTATAATGCCAATTTTGATATTGGCGGACCTGATATTCTCACCTATAAAGAAATGCTGCTCGGCCTTGCTAAGGTTAGGTCATTAAAAAGAACAATAATCATTGTGCCTGTAATGACACCGCGGCTTTCGAGCTATTGGCTATATTTCGTTACGTCTACCTCTTATAAATTGGCAACGGCTCTTGTTAGTAGCATGAAGGTTGAAGTGGTATGCCGTAATAATGACCTTAATGATATCCTGGGAATTAATCCAATTTCCTATCGGGAAGCGCTCGAGCGTAGCTTTCATCAAATTGAAGGACATACTACGATTAGCAGCTGGAAAGATTCATTAATAAGTGGAACTTTCGAACAAAATCTAAGTGATTTCATAAATGTACCCACCTTTGGTTGTTTTCGGGATGAACGATCGCTTGCTTACGCCGATAGGGATAAATCGATAGAAAAAATATGGGCAATAGGAGGCGAAAATGGTTGGTACGCAGCAAATTTTTTATGGGCTATCCGAGGTATTATGGATAAAGTATTTGGCGGTGTTGGACTACGAAGAGGCCGCACTAATCCAGATAAAATTGCTATGGGCGACTCCATAGATTTTTGGCGAGTGCTATTTGCTGATAAAGAAGCAGGAAGATTACTTCTTTTTGCCGAGATGAAACTACCTGGTGAAGCTTGGTTGGAGTTTAAGATTGAGAAGGATCGGGTTTATCAAACGGCGACGTTCAGGCCAAAAGGAATATTAGGAAGAGCATATTGGTATGCTGTTTATCCTTTTCATGGTATTGTGTTTAATGGAATGTTAAAAGCATTGGCTAAATAGAATGGATGTAGCTATATTTTGGTTTAGAAGAGATTTAAGATTAGAGGATAATGTTGGCCTTTCCCGTGCGTTGGAGTCTGGATACCCCGTTTTACCTTTGTTTATCTTTGATACGGAAATTACCGACGAATTACCAATTGACGACCCAAGAGTCAGCTTTATTTATAAACAGTTGGCTAAGATTGATAAGCGGTTGAAAGAATACGGTAGCTCACTCTTAGTTAGGAAGGGTGACGCGTTTACTGTATTTCTTGATATCATTAAAGAATATAACGTTAAGCAGGTTTTTGCGAATAAAGATTACGAACCGGCAGCTATAGCGAGGGATGAAAGCATTAAAACCTTAGTTTCAGATTATAATATCAGCTTCAATACCTATAAAGACCAGGTGATATTTGAAGAAAACGAAGTTCTTAAAGATAATGGAGAGCCCTATACCGTATATACACCATTTAAGAATAAGTGGCGTCAACGGCTCTCCCCTCAATCTTACCAGTCAGTTGAGTGCGACACAACGGCCTTTTTAAAGCAAAGTATTGAGTTTCCTTCAATGGCAGAGCTTGGTTATGAAGCATCGAATATTGAGGTTCGAGACTTTAACCTGGATGCAATAACAGACTATGCGATAAAACGAGACTATCCAGGAGAGGATGCGGGCAGTTACCTTGGACCCCACTTACGTTTCGGAACCGTTAGTGTCCGGAAAATGATTACTTATTCCCTCGATAAAAGCGAGATATTCACTAATGAACTAATCTGGCGGGAATTCTTTATGCAGATAATGTATCATTTCCCGCACGTGGTAAATCGAAATTTTAAGTCAAAGTACGACCATATTGAATGGCGCAATAATGAAAGCGATTTTAAGCGCTGGTGCAAAGGCGACACCGGTTATCCACTGGTAGATGCGGGCATGCGAGAGCTCAACGAAACAGGTTATATGCACAATAGGGTGCGGATGATAACTGCAAGTTTTTTGGTCAAGCATTTGCTGATTGATTGGCGCTGGGGGGAAGCTTATTTTGCCGAAAAGTTATTGGATTATGAATTATCTTCTAATAATGGGAATTGGCAATGGGTTGCCGGAACGGGTTGTGATGCGGCCCCTTATTTTAGAGTTTTTAACCCGAGCGAACAAATCAAGAAATTTGATAAACAACATGAATATATTAAGCGCTGGGTTCCCGAACTTAGCGGTTTAAAGTACCCTGAGCCAATGGTAGATCATAAATTTGCCCGTGAACGTGCCCTTAAGGTTTACAAAATTGGGTTAGGCAATTGAGCATCGAATAATGGTTAGAAATATAATGATCCGGAACTTCTTAATTTTAATCGTCATGGCAGGTATGTTCTCATGTAAGACTCAGCAAAGCCTGGACACTGTGTCCAAGGTAAATATTGATAATTATTCAGGTACTTGGTATGAGATTGCACGCTTCCCAAACACCTTTGAAAAAGGTCTTGAATGTGTATCTGCTACATATACGCCACTCGACAACGGTAAGATTGAGGTTCTAAATAAAGGGGTTAAAGCAGAAGGAAAGGTTAAATCAATTACAGGTAAAGCCTGGCGACCCGATGAGAAGCGTGAGGGAGTGCTTAAAGTAAGCTTCTTTTGGCCTTTTGCCGGAGACTACTATATTATTGCGCTAGACGAGGATTACCAAACGGCCTTAGTCGGAAGCCCATCAAGAAAGTATTTATGGATACTATCAAGAACAAAAGAATTATCCACTGCAAAAATTGAAGAGTACAAGAAAATAGCAAAAGAGAATGGTTTCGATCCAAATAAGCTCGAAATGGTGAGGCAGGATTGTTGATAAAAGCAGAAAGGAAATGCGGTGATGCAACAACTTGTCTGTAAAGGATATCTTTCTATATTTGTGGAGACATTAAGTATGAAAACAAATCAATTACATCATCATCACCATATTAACGCTCAGGCGAAGAGGTGATTAGTGTGTAACTAAAATATTATAACCCCGTCTGAGTAAATCATTCGGGGTTTTTTAATCTCCTAATATTTACTCAGGCATTTAAACAACTTACAATGAGTAGATTAAAAATAGGTATTCAAAAGAGCGGTCGATTAAATGATGACTCTCTTAAACTCCTTAAAGATTGTGGTATCTCTATAGAAAATGGTACTGATCAATTACGTGTTGCAGCGAGCAACTTCCCATTAGAAATTCTCTTCCTTCGAAATTCCGATATTCCACAATACCTGGAAGATGGCGTTTGTGATTTAGCCATAATTGGTGAGAATCTCATTTTCGAAAAACAAAAAAAAGTACAGCTAATCGAAAAGTTAGGGTTCTCGAAATGTAGAGTTTCACTTGCTGTACCCAAGGAAGTAGATTGGAGCGGTCCTGAATTTTTTGAAGGCAAGAAAATTGCGACATCCTACCCTAATTCTGTTCAGCACTTCCTCGATGAGAATAAAATCAATGCTGAGATCCATGTGATTTCGGGGTCTGTAGAGATAGCACCGAATATCGGATTGGCAGACGGGATCTGTGACATTGTAAGCTCAGGGAGTACTCTTTTTAAGAACGGGCTCAAAGAAGTACAGGTGCTCTACAAATCAGAAGCTGCTTTGTATGGATCGGAGGATCTTGATTCTGAGCAACAGCAACTACTTAATCGCTTACTTTTTAGAATTAAGGCCGTTCAGCGAGCGAAGAATACCAAGTATGTTTTAATGAATGTGCCCGACAATAAGATTGAAGAAGTTTCGAACATCTTACCTGTTCTTAAAAGCCCAACCGTATTGCCATTAGCGGAGAAAGGATGGTCATCTCTACATTCGGTAATCGATGAAGATGCATTTTGGAGCGTAATAGATAAACTTAAAAAAGCTGGTGCTGAGGGAATTTTGGTTATTCCAATAGATAAAATGGTATTATGATTTCGATAGTAAAAAAACCAGTTCAAAAAGATTGGTTGGATCTGACCAAAAGACCTACCATAAACGACGAAGCACTAACCAATTCTGTGGTGGAAATACTTCGTAGTGTAAAAGAGAGGGGTGATAAGGCGTTAATTGAATTTAGCAAGAAATTCGATGACACGAGGCTAGAGCAGATTGCAGTATCTAATAATGAGTTGACTGAAGCTCAGAATAAGATTCCTCACGAGTTGCAGTTGGCAATTGCCATGGCCAAATCTAATATTGAAAAATTTCACAATGCTCAAGTACCCAAAATAGAAAAAGTTGAAACTAGCCCAGGGGTTTTTTGTTGGCGCAAAAATGTGGCTATCGAAAAGGTAGGACTTTACATACCCGGAGGAAGCGCACCCTTATTTTCATCCATTCTAATGTTGGCAATTCCTGCAATTCTTGCCGGCTGTAAGAAAGTAGTGCTATGTACGCCAGCTAATAAATCAGGGGAAATACATCCAGCTATTTTGTTTACGGCAAATCTTTTGGGTATCGATACCATATACAAAATAGGCGGTGCTCAGGCTATTGCAGCGCTAGCTTACGGAACAGAATCTGTGCTAAAAGTCAATAAAATATTCGGTCCGGGTAACCAATATGTAACGAAAGCGAAATCTCTTGTACAGGAGTCTGGTGTTGCCATTGATATGCCAGCCGGACCCAGTGAGGTTCTGGTAATTGCCGATAAGTTTTCTAAGCCAGAATTTGTTGCGGCCGACTTATTATCACAGGCAGAACATGGACCCGATAGTCAGGTGATTTTATTGTCTGATGATGACGTGGTGCTAAAAGATTGTATTGCTGCTGTTAAAAGACAAGTAAATGATCTTCCTCGGAAGAACATCGCAATACAAGCCTTGGAACATAGTCGTGCTATCTTACTTTCTTCAATCGACGAATGTATTGAATTCAGTAATATTTATGCACCTGAACATCTTATTTTAGCAGTTGATGAATCTGAGAAGATAGCTGAAAAGGTTATCAATGCAGGCTCGGTTTTCTTAGGAAATTATAGCTGCGAGAGTGTTGGCGATTATGCTAGTGGCACCAATCACACCTTGCCAACAAACGGGTATGCAACGGCCTATAGCGGTGTTTCCCTGGATAGTTTTGTAAAGAAAATTACCTTTCAAAAGCTAACCGAACAGGGTATTCGCTCCATTGGTCCTGCAACTGAGACTATGGCCGCCGCCGAAGGTCTTGAAGCTCATAAAAATGCGGTGACTGTGCGACTTAATGATTTAAAAGATGTTTAGGTTAGAAGATCTGATAAGAGAAAATGTAAAGGCCTTAGCGCCCTATTCTTCAGCCCGTGATGAGTTTAGCGGAGCCGAAGGAATATTCTTGGATGCTAACGAGAATCCTTTTGGAAAATTAAATCGTTATCCAGACCCATATCAGAATGAGTTAAAACAAAAGATAAGTACCCTTAAGCAGATTAGCACAAACCAGATATTTATTGGCAATGGCAGTGATGAAGTCATCGACTTAATTTACCGTATGTTTTGTGAGCCGGGCAGAGATGCTGCACTTATATTTAGTCCGACCTATGGCATGTACGAAGTTTCTGCAGCGATCAATGACGTTCAGATCCTAAAAGTCCCGCTAAGAAATGATTTTCAGATTGATCTGGCGAAAATCGAACAGCAGCTCTCTCTTGATACCCTTAAGCTAATTTTTATCTGTTCTCCGAATAACCCTACGGGCAATACAATTAATCGAGATGATATCCTGTCGCTATTGAAAGGCTTTAATGGGATTATTGTAATCGATGAGGCCTACATTGATTTTAGTGATGCACCGAGTTGGCTCGGTGAGCTGGCCAAGTACCCTAACCTAATTGTTACGCAAACTTTTAGCAAGGCATGGGGGCTTGCCGGTGCCAGAGTGGGAGTTGCATATGCAAGCGAAGCCATTATTAAACTAATGAATAAAATTAAGCCACCTTATAATGTAAGTTCATTAAATCAAGAGGCAGCGATTCTGGCCCTTGAAAAAATGGATACGTTTGAGGAGAATAGACAAGAAATTCTATCGGAGAAACGAAAACTGGAAGAAGACCTCATTGACTTGAATTTTGTACATAAAATATTCCCATCCGATGCAAACTTCTTATTAGTAGAAGTGACAGACCCCAATGGCATATACAAGTACCTGGTTGAGGAATCGATAATTGTGAGAAATAGAAATACTGTCGTTGCAGGTTGCCTGCGGATAACGGTTGGGAGCAAATCGGAAAACGAAGAATTGCTGTTGGCATTAAGAAATTATAAAGGATGAAGAAAGTATTATTTATAGATCGAGACGGAACGTTGGTTATAGAACCACCGGTAGACTTCCAGCTCGATAGTTTAGAAAAACTGGAGTTTTACCCAGGAGTTTTTACTGGCCTAAGTAAAATAGTGCAAGAGTTAGATTATGAGCTTGTAATGGTCACTAATCAAGATGGACTAGGTACCGATTCGTTTCCTGAAGAAACCTTTTGGCCTGCCCATAACAAGATGATACAAGCCTTTGCAAATGAGGGCATCCGGTTTTCGGAAGTGTTAATCGACCGTAGTTTCCCGGAAGACAATGCGCCAACCCGTAAGCCGCAAACCGGTTTGTTGCAACAGTATATTCATGGCAAGTACGACCTAAAAAACTCCTACGTTATTGGAGATCGAGTTACAGATCTTGAATTGGCGGAAAACTTGGGTTGCAATGGCATTTTTATTGGGAATGATCAGGCTGGAGCGGCATTATCCACCACTAATTGGATGGAGATTTACCAGTTCCTAAAGGCTAAGCCACGTATTGGTAAAGTGAGTCGTAAAACAAATGAAACCGATATTCAAATCGAAGTTAACCTCGATGGAACGGGTACCTCGAGTATATCTACCGGATTAGGTTTTTTTGATCATATGCTGGAACAGATTGCCAGACATGGTAACCTCGATTTAAATATTGCGGTAAAAGGTGATCTGGAAATTGATGAGCATCATACCATCGAAGATGTTGCCTTAGCACTCGGCGAGGCTTTCCTTATGGCATTAGGGACTAAGAAGGGGATAGAACGCTATGGGTTTTTGCTCCCTATGGACGATTGTCTGGCACAAGTTGCCATTGATTTTGGAGGCAGACCCTGGCTTGTTTGGGAGCCTGAGTTCAAACGCGAGTTTGTTGGTGAAATGCCCACTGAAATGTTCATGCACTTCTTTAAAAGCTTTAGCGATGCTTCAAAATCGAACCTAAATATAAAAGCGGAAGGAGAAAACGAGCACCATAAGATCGAGGCTATTTTCAAAGGGTTTGCCAAGGCAATTCGTATGGCTGTTTCTAAAACGAATGTTCCGAATATACCCAGTACAAAAGGAACCCTATGATTGCGATAGTTAAGTATAATGCAGGAAATATAACCTCGGTAAGGAATGCCTTGAATCGGCTGGGATATGCGTGTAAAATAACCAATAGCCACGAAGAGATTTTGGCTGCCGATAAGGTGATTTTACCTGGGGTTGGTGAAGCAAGCTCTGCAATGAAATACCTCGCGGAGTATGAATTAGATGAGGTGATAAAGAAAGTAGAACAACCTTTTTTGGGTATATGCTTAGGGTTGCAACTCATGTGCGATTATTCGGAAGAAGGAAATACAAAAGGGTTAGGAATATTTAACACCACAGTGAAAAAATTTCCTCCCACAGACAAGGTGCCTCATATGGGATGGAATAGCCTGATGAATATTAGAGGCGAACTTTTTAAGGGCATAGAGCACGATGACGATGTGTATTTTGTACATAGCTATTATGCCGAAATAAATGATCAGACGACAGCAAGTTGTGAGTATATAACTCCTTTTGGGGCGGCAATGCAGCATAAAAATTACTACGCTACCCAATTTCACCCCGAAAAATCTGCACAAGTAGGTGAACGAATTCTTAAAAACTTTTTGGCGTTATGAGGATAATACCGGCAATTGACATAATCGACGGGAAATGTGTACGACTTACCAAAGGCGACTACGCTACCAAAAAGATTTACAACGAGAACCCTCTTGAGGTGGCTAAAGAATTCGAAGCGAACGGCATTAAATATCTTCATCTGGTGGATTTGGATGGCGCTAAAGCAAGTAAAATTGTGAACCATAAGGTATTGGAACAAGTTTCCACGAATACGAGTCTCAAAATTGATTTTGGCGGAGGGTTGAAGTCGGATGAAGATTTGAAAATTGCTTTTGATGCCGGGGCCAGCCAGATTACAGGAGGGAGTATTGCTGTAAAGAACGCTGAACTTTTTGAACAATGGCTTGAGCAATATGGCGCCGAAAGAATTATCCTGGGGGCGGACTCGCATAATAGAAAAATAATGACGCATGGTTGGCAAAGAGGTTCGGAGCTCGATGTCGTTGAATTTATCACCGATTATGTTAAAAAGGGTATTACTTATGTTATTCCAACGGATATTGCTAAAGACGGGATGCTCGAAGGTGCTGCGAATAGCTTGTACAAAGAAATCTTGAGTAAGAGTAAGATTAAGCTTATTGCTAGTGGCGGCGTAGCCTCTATAGAGGATATTCACCAATTAGAGGCAATTGGTTGCGACGGCGTAATTATAGGCAAAGCCATATATGAAGGCAGGATATCCATGAAAGAACTACAGCCATTATGCTAAAAAAGCGAATAATACCCTGTCTTGATATTCAAGAAGGTAGAACTGTAAAAGGAGTGAATTTTGTTGATATCCGCGATGCGGGTGACCCAATTGAATTGGCTAAACGATATGTTGAAGAAGGCGCCGATGAATTGGTGTTCTTAGATATAACGGCCACTATTGAGAAACGAAAAACACTTATTGAGCTCGTTGAACGCATAGCCGCTAATATTAACATTCCCTTTACGGTGGGTGGGGGTATTAATTCAAAAGAAGATGTCGGTTACCTCATTGCTGCAGGGGCTGATAAAATTAGTATTAACTCCTCGGCTGTTAAAAACCCAGCTCTTATCTCAGAAATAGCCAGTGAGTTCGGTAGTCAATGTGTTGTTTTGGCGATTGATACTAAATACCACGAGGGTTCATGGAAAGTGTTTGTTCATGGAGGCCGAACGGCAACGGAGCTTTATACTGTAGATTGGGCAGTAAAAGGAGAGGAGCTTGGTGCAGGAGAAATTCTACTAACTTCTATGAATAACGATGGTACTAAGACGGGATTTGCTCTTGATATTACGGACGAAGTAAGTAATGCTGTTAATATACCTGTTATCGCATCTGGCGGTGCTGGTACCATGCCTCACTTTGCCGATGTTTTTGGTAAGACGGGCGCAAGTGCTGGATTAGCAGCAAGCATTTTCCATTTTAATGAGATCCCAATACCTCAGTTAAAAGCATTTCTAAAAGAACAAAAAATAGCAATTCGATGAATATAGATTTTACCAAGAACGACGGACTAGTACCTGTTATCATTCAACATTATTTAACTCAGCAAGTTTTAATGCTCGGTTATCAGAATAGCGAGGCCTTTGAAAAAACGAAAGAGGAGGGAAAGGTGACTTTCTTTAGTCGCAGCAAGCAGCGATTGTGGACGAAAGGCGAGACCTCTGGTAATTTTCTTTACACCAAGGATATTCTTCTAGATTGCGATCAAGATACGCTGCTCATTAAAGTAGATCCTGTTGGACCGGCGTGCCACAAGGGTACCACTAGCTGTTTTGCAGAAGAGACACCGAAAGGGTTTTTATATAAATTAGAACAATCGATTCATCAGAGAATTGATGAAGATACCGATGGGTCTTATACCAACAAGCTTTATAAGCGTGGAATAAACAAGGTTGCACAAAAAGTTGGAGAAGAGGCTGTTGAATTAGTAATTGAAGCGAAAGACTCTAACGATGATCTCTTTAAAAACGAGGCCGCAGATCTACTATATCATCTATTAATACTTTTAAGAGCAAAGAATTTCACTTTGGCAGAAATCGAAGAAGTGCTGGTAGGTAGAGTTCGCTAAGAACCGACAGCTAATGATTGTTTGGCTTTTTTCAGTTCGATAAAAAGCATCTTGAACCATTCTGTAAAACGCTCAGGAGTATCTTCAATTTCATTTTGAAGGTCTTCCGTGCTTAGGTAACGATGGGCTTCAACTTCCTCCTTGTTGATTTGGGGGAGCTCATTGCTGTGCCCAATGAAGATGTGGTCTAGCTCATGCTCTATTAGGTTCTTGTCTAATTCAGCATAATATTGAAAAGTAAATAATTTTTCGAGGTTTGCTGTCATTCCCATTTCTTCTTGGAGCCTTCTATGCGCAGCCTCAAGTGCCGATTCTCCTTGCATCGGATGGGTGCAGGTTGTATTAGACCATTTTAGTCCTGAGTGGTATTTATGAGCGGCGCGTTGTTGGAGAAGCCATTCACCCTTACTATTGAAAATAAACACTGAGATAGCCCGGTGGAGGATTCCTTTTTTATGGGCTTCTAGCTTTTCGTAATAACCCGTTATTTCGTCCTTCTCGTCTACGCCTATAACAATATTAGGATCCATTCTAATAGAATTTTATGTTATTGAAAGACCGAATTAGGTCAAGATCGTCAGTAGAATTCAATAGTGTTGCTTTAATTAATCTTTTAGATACAAGAGTTAAGTTTGAACTCGCTAAGTTTTCTACAACGAACTGAACATCGTTATTTATATCCTGATAATAGTTAAGTAATTTTGGCGTTTTTAGTTGAAGTACCAAGCGCAGATAGACACTTTCTAGATTAGGAATATCTTCGATAGTGGACTCCAATAAATTCTTACCCTTGTTAAAATACTGAATCTTTTTATGTGGGAACATCGTATAGTTCGCTTGCCGAGCAATACTTGCGGCATGATAAGCTTGCAAAATATTTCCCTCTGCAGTTTGAGCTTCAGCTTTAGAAGATAAGTTTATAACTTCTTGTAGATCCTGTTCATCCTGAACGGCATGAAATTTTAAACGTACCAGTTCAAGATTATCTTGAGCATAGCTATTTAAAGCAAACCATGCTAAAAAGGAGATACAGAGAAAGAGTCTCAAGCGCATTAGATTAAATTCAACTTGTAATTCAAGAATGAACGGGCGAGAAGCATGATCTTAATAGGGTTGCTAATGCGTATTCTATTTGATGTAAGTTCTTCTACTTTCGCTTTGCTAAGCTTCGTGAGTAACTTTCTGTAATAGATGTAAGCAGTATAAACACCAAATTTCGCCTCCATTGGCAATTGCTGAATGCCAATATAGGCTTCATCAAAATCTTTTTTAATTTCTTCTATGATTTCAGTCTTCGCATCGGCATCGAGGGTTTCACCTGATATATGCGGGAAATACGATCGATTCAAGAGTTCAGAGTCATCCTTTAAATCTCGGAGAAAGTTAACTTTTTGAAAAGCACTTCCTAATTTCATGGCGGGCTCTCTTAACCGGTCGTACTCGGCCTGATCGCCATTTACAAAGATTTTTAGGCACATTAAGCCGACTACATCTGCCGAACCATAAATGTACTTTTCGTATTCTTCAATGGTGTCGTATTCTGCCTTATCCAAATCGGCTCGCATACTGTACATAAACGCTTCAACTAATTCAAAATCAATATTGTATTGATGTACAACTTGTTGAAACGAATTCAGAATGGGATTAAGGCTAATTTTACGGTCGATAGCATTTCTTAACTCTACATCGAGTTCGTTGAGGAGCACTCGTTTATCGTACTCATGAAAAGTATCTACGATTTCATCTGCAAGTCTTACAAACCCATAAACGGAATGTATATCTCCTTGAATATTTGGCGACAACATCCTTACTGCCAATGAAAATGATGTGCTGTAAGTTTTTGTTACATTTTTACTGCAATCGGTCGATATCTTATCGAATAGAACTTTCATCAATTTTGGGTTATTAGGTCAGATACTAATTTGCCTGAGATTAGGGCAGGCGGAACGCCTGGTCCTGGAACAGTGAGCTGACCGGTAAAATATAGGTTTTTAACTTTCTTGCTTTTTAGTTTAGGTCTTAAAAAAGCTGTTTGAAAAAGCGTGTTCGCCATTCCATAGGCATTTCCTCTAAAGGAATTATAATCATCTTTAAAATCTTGAACGCAGTACGATCTTTTAAAGAGTACATGTTCTGCGAGGTCTTGTCCGGTTAAATCTTCCAGACGTTTAAGTATGATGTCAAAATATTTTTCGCGAAGGTCTTCCGTGTCTTCCAGGTCTACGGCAAGCGGTATGAGAAAAACGGCAGCTTCTTTTCCTTTGGGGGCTACTGTTGGATCTGTTTTACTCGAAAAACTTGCATAAAACAATGGATTTGATGGCCAGGCTGGCTTATCATAAATTTCTACAGCATGATCGTCGAAGGCAGCATCAAAAAACAAGGTATGATGTAACACATTTTTAAGCTTCTTCGAAAAGCCAACGTAAAACAGAAGCGATGACGGTGCCATTACCCGTTTCGACCAGTATTTCGGTGAATACCCTTTACTATGCTCTGGTAGTAGGCTTTCAGTATGATTGTAGTCTGCACCGGAAATAACCATGTTAAGAGGAACTTCTTTATCGTTTATGGTTAAACTCTCAGCTTTTTTATTGCCATTTACATTTATTGCGCTAACATTCGCGTTCGTATGAAAATTAACTCCCAGCTCTTTGGCAAGGTTCACCATTCCATCGATTACACTTTTCATTCCACCTTCTGGATACCATGTTC
This sequence comes from uncultured Cyclobacteriaceae bacterium, assembly GCA_965368405.1. Taxonomy (GTDB): domain Bacteria; phylum Bacteroidota; class Bacteroidia; order Cytophagales; family Cyclobacteriaceae; genus S012-113. The sequence continues at coordinate 21,993 of CBDUMS010000029.1, read as the reverse complement.
CTAAACCAAAATCGGCATGGTTCATAAAACTGTAGAAGAGTGGGGTATCCGATGGTTTTGCGCCAAGGAAGAGTACCGGGAATTCTAATAACTGCTTTAAGCGGGGGTCTTTAAAATGTTTATCGACGTAATCACGAATTGTAAGGTAAAACTGCTTGAGTTCGAATACCGTTTGTTTCGTTACCAACTCAAGCGGGCTTAAACCGGGCTTGTAAACCAGGTTCTTAATAGCTATGTCGTAATTCTTTTTTGCTTTACTCAGGAATATTTGCAGCTCTTTACCTGCGCCGGGCTCAATGGCTTCAAATTTTTCTACAATGCGATCAGCGGCATCATCGATATCGATAAGATCATCTTTGCCAAAATACACTCTATACCCCGGAGCTAGTTTTTCGAGTTTGAAATAATCGCTAACTTCTTTTCCGAAATCGTTAAAGAAACGTTCGAATACATCGGGCATCCAATACCAACTGGGTCCCATATCGAATTTGAACCCTTCGTGAACCCACTGACGAGCCCTGCCGCCAAGTTGGTCATTCTTTTCATAAACGGAAACATCGTATCCTGCCTTTGCCATATAACATGCCGCAGACAAAGAGGAAAAACCGGACCCGATTATAGAAATAGATTTATTCATTGTGTTAAAGAAAAAGGTTCAAAAAGTTAAACAAGAATGCTGCTATATTAGTTCCTAGCCTTAATTATATTTTTTCTAATGTTCCAACGTCGAACCTATTTTCGCCATTTTTTTCTTTAGTTTAGAAACGACGGTTCTTTGATGAATCGCCAAACTAGGCAAAAAAATTTATTAATGTGGAAAACTACATCAAGATTAATCGCCACTCATGGAATAACAAGGTAGCCATTCACCTTGAATCGGAGTTTTATGATAATGAATCATTCCTTAAAGGGAGATCGAGCCTTAACGATATTGAACTTGATTTACTAGGCGATATTAAGGGAAAATCAATTTTGCATCTACAATGTCATTTTGGGCAGGACACAATTTCTTTAGCGAGAAGCGGAGCTAAGGTAACGGGAGTGGATTTCTCAGAAGAGGCTATTGCTGCAGCTAAAGAAATGGCACAGACAACAGCTCTGGAGGTCGATTTCATATGTTGTGATCTTTATGATCTGCCGAACCACCTTAATCAGAAGTTTGATATTGTTTTTACCAGTTATGGAACCATAGGCTGGCTACCGGATATAAATAAATGGAGTGAAGTAATTAATCGATTTCTAAACCCTGGCGGAAAATTTGTGTTCGTAGAGTTTCATCCGGTTGTTTGGATGTTTGATGACGATTTTGAAGAAGTAAAATACAACTACTTCAACGATGGACCCATTTCAGAAACTTTAGAAGGCACCTATGCCGAGATGAACGCAGAGATATCGTTAGACTATGTAATGTGGAATCATGGCTTAGAAGAGGTAATGATGGGTCTAATTAACCAGCAGCTAACAATAACCTCTTTTAGGGAGTACGATTATTCGCCTTATAATTGCTTTAGAGGCATGAAGGAAATAAGTCAAGGGAAATATAGGATTGAGAAAATGGGCAATAAATTACCCATGGTCTATGCTTTGGTTGCCAAAAAATCAGATTAGAATAAAAACCTTATACCCCCACTACCTCGCGGCCGCCAGATCGTAAGATAAGCTTCCGAATAATATCTACCGGAATAATAGACAGCGCGAACATAGCCACATATAGCCACTCCATAGGCAGTAGTCCTGTTGTTCTAAGGACGGTTTCCCCAACATAAGTAAATACTACCTGCAATAGGATAATGAGCCCTATGATTCGCAAGAACATATTGTTCTTGGAGATGTTATCGAAAAGATTAAGCTTTTCAGTTCTTGCGTTGAAGCTATTTACAACAATCAAGAAAATGAAAACGTTGAAGAAGGCCGATAAGAACACTTCTTCATTGAACATACCATCGCGGTAAAAAAGCTCTTTAATAGGGTCGTATGCTAAAAAGATTATAGAAACAACCATGATATAGAGCCCTCCTGTAAGAATAGAGGAGGCCATATAATCGGATACAATATTGGCCTCTCGTTTTACAGGTGTTTCTTTCATTACACGCTCTAACGCAGGTTCTCCACCAAAAGCGATCGCGGCCAGCGTATCCATGATAATATTAATCCAGAGTAACTGAATAATTGTTAATGGAAACTCTATACCAAACATTGGGCCCAGGAACACAGTAGATACTGCAGCCAAATTCACTGTAAGCTGGAAGATAATAAACTTTCTAATTGATTTGAAGATAGTCCGTCCATAGCGAACAGCATTTGTGATCGACGAAAAGTTATCATCTAATATCACAATGTCTCCGGCCTCTTTGGCCACCTCTGAGCCGCTTCCCATAGCAAAACCAACATCAGCATGCTTTAAGGCTGCAGAGTCGTTCACGCCATCGCCAGTCATACCCACCACTCTACCTTCGTCTTTTGCAATACGCACTAGCCTACTTTTATCTGTAGGGAGGGCTCGTGCTACAATTTTTAGATGAGGAAGCATTTCCTTTAATTCCTCATCAGAATAGTTATTAAGCTCGGCAGAGGTGAGTATTAGATCATCATCACTATCCACAAGGCCTATTTCTCTTGAGATTGCCTCAGCGGTGCCTTTTCGGTCTCCAGTAATCATTACAACCTGAATACCAGACTTCATTGCATTTTTAACCGCCGTATACGACTCCTCTCTAATTTCATCTCGGATACCAACAACGCCTATTAAATTAAGCTCTTCGGGCAGACTCTTATCTTCTGGAACATGTTTTTTGCTATAGGCTAAGGCGATGAGGCGAACCCCCTTCTCGGCTAATTCATCGGAGGTCTTTAAAAGCTCTGTGCTTCCTGTTAGTTCTTTTAACTCACCCTGATCGTTCACATACATTGTGCAATTCTCAAGGTTAATTTCTACTGCACCTTTCACAAATGTTATTTGTTCCTCACCAAAAAGCTCCTTGTAGTAACTATTGCCGTGTACCTCTGTAGCAGAGAATTTTTTTGCACTGTCAAATCGTATAGAATCTACTACCTCGTAATCCTCATCATCGATTTGGCGTTCAGGACGATCAATAAAGTTAACGAGCGCGCGTTCAGAAATATTTCCACCAATTGCGTCGCCTTCCGGGGTAATTACACAATAAGTATTTCCTAATATCGCCGATTGAACAACTTTCTTTAACGTTTCAGGTAAGGCCGCATACGACTCATACTGTTCGAGTTCGCCATTAAGCATGAACTGGGGTTCGAGTTTGCCTGTAGTTATTGTACCTGTTTTATCAGAGAAAAGTATGTCTAGGCTACCAGCGGTTTCAATTCCGAGGAGCTTACGAACAAGAACCTTTTCTCTTAGCATCTTACGCATATTAAGCGAAAGAACGATGGCAATCATCATTGGTAGTCCTTCTGGCACTGCCGCCACAATAATTATTATGGCAAGTATACCAGCGCTTAAGATATCTTGTAGGAATGGACCCCAACTATTAAAGTATTCGCCGATTAACGCACTATCAAAATTGTTTTCTATCAGTATCTTGTTAATCATAAAAGATACTGCAATCAGCGATGCTCCAATATAACCGAAGATACTGATCATTCGGGCCAGATTCTCCAGCTTAAGCGAGAGCGGCGAAAGTCGATCTGTAGCAATCGAAAGCTCTTTGGTTAGTTGACCATAGAACGATTTATCGCCAACTGTATCGATTAGCGCTACGGCCTCACCATCATCTACTACTGAGCCGCGAAATAAATAATGCGGATCACTAAAATCATTTTTTTCGAGCTGATAACCTTCTTCGGTAGCAACCTTGGTTATTTCGTCGGACTCTCCTGTAAGTGATGCCTGGTTCACTTTAAGCTCACCATTAATCACATAACCATCGGCAGGAACCTTGTCACCACTTTGAAGCAACACATAATCACCCTTCACAATTTCGTTGATAACAACCTCAGTGATCTTACCATCACGAAATACATTAACCAAGATTTTGGATGCTTCGTCCTGGAGTTTCTGAAAAGAGCTTTCATTTTTAAACTCCGAAAAAGTTGATACAAAAACAGCTAGGAGAACAGCGATGCCAATAGCAAGCGCCTCGTACCATTCAGATTGGCCAAAGAATGAAAGCACTAGAATCAAGACCAATGCAACATTAAGAATAATGATGATCGGGTCCTTGAAATTTTGCTTTAGCTTTTGAAAGAAGCTCTCACCGACAATCATTGATAAATCATTTGAGCCAAATTGCTCGCGTGATTCTTCAACTTTCGACTGAGAAAGTCCTGGATAGTTATACTTCATATTAAGCCAAGTCTAGTTTCGTTGCACGAAGGATCGCATGAATTTAAAACTAAAAATGTTCGATTCCCAATAATATTAATTTATTAAGAACTATTTTAATTTTTGTTACATTTCTTTGACAAAACTAAATTATTAGTAGAATGAAGTCATATTCTTTAAATATCTGAATTGCAACCGTTTACGAAACTAAACGTGGTTTAATCAATCATTATTGCTAATTAATTTTAAATCTTGTCGGAATTAAGATTGCTCGTGGGTAGACAGTTTTAACTGCTGTGAAAAATTGTTGACCTTCCAATCGCGTATAGTATTTCCCAACTCTTACTTTATAATTTGGTTGTTCAAACACCATTTTAGGTTCAGACTCTGGAAAATTTCTAATAATATCTATCTGAAAGTCCTTGGCTAATGACCGATCGTTGCCGGCGTAAACTTGAATAGTAAAGCCATCGATATAGTTTATCGTCTTTCTAGAGTAAGCTGCTGCCGTATCTAATACTGTATTCAGTCGTTCTGAAACCGGATAGGAGGTGGAGTCAGGTTCAATAAGAACAGTTTCGTTTGATTCAACTTTTTCATTGTACTCCGATGGTTTCGCGCGATAGCTACTCAAGTCTTCAGAGTAAGACTCATTACCCTTCGATGAGGTCTTACCCGGAATATTAGTCGCACAACTCCAGATTAAAAGACCCGATAAAAAGGTTGCTATAATAAATATTTTATGCATTACGACTCTAAGAGAACACACTCACCATTTCTGAGATCCTCTTCAATTGTTTTAAACTTTACATCTTTTTTCACCGAACCATTAGTGTACTGTACCGATACGCGCTCATTTCTTCCCATTATTTTTTGAGATTTAATTGGCGCGGTCTTTTCTACAGGAGGACGGTTTGGCATTAACGGTTGATCGCCGCCACCTTCTAACGCAGATCTAGACTCATCTTTCTGCTCCCGTACCTTTTGTCTTCGTTGCGATCTGGCCTCATGTACCTCATCAGGTTCTTGAACAGGTATCTCGGCTTTCGTTAAGAAGGTTATAGTTTCTTCATTAAGCTTGGCAATAAATCGTTTAAATAACTCAAACCCTTCGAACTTGTAAATTAATAAAGGGTCTTTTTGCTCATAAACGGCATTCTGAACAGACTGCTTGAGGTCGTCCATATCGCGGAGATGCTCCTTCCATTGCTCATCGATAATGGCCAAGGTAATTATCTTCTCCATGGAAGTAATAAGAGCCTTACCATTGGTTTCAATACATTGCTCTAAACTTGCGGTAACGCCAATTTGCTTAACACCATCGGTGAACGGCACCAATACGTTTTTAATTGTAGCCCCTCGTGTTAGGTGGATATCTTTTAAAATCGGTAACGCCTTTTCGGCAATTAGCTCATTTTTTCGATGATAATGCTCAAGTGCTTCATTATACAGTAGCTCACCAAGCTCTTCGGCTGGTTTATTATTGAAATCTTCCTCATTCAGTATCGTATCGAAGAAAAGAGTGCTCAAAACCGTAAGTTTAAAACCATCGTAGTCACCAACACCCTGATGATTGAGTACAATGTCTTCACTGATATCATAAAGCATATTCATGATATCGAGTTCTAGCCTATCACCGAATAAGGCATTCCTTCTACGCTTATATATAACCTCTCGTTGCGAGTTCATCACATCGTCATACTCAAGGAGGCGCTTTCGGATTCCAAAATTGTTTTCTTCAACTTTTTTCTGGGCGCGCTCGATAGAGTTAGTAATCATTGAATGCTGAATTACTTCTCCTTCCTGAAGGCCAAGTCGGTCCATAAGCTTAGCAATTCGCTCAGGCATGAATAATCGCATCAAGTTATCTTCCAGCGAAACAAAGAATTGCGATGAACCAACATCTCCTTGTCGACCCGCTCTACCCCGTAACTGTCTGTCTACACGACGAGACTCATGACGTTCTGTACCCACAATGGCGAGGCCACCAGCAGCCCGCGATTCTGGCGAAAGCTTGATGTCTGTTCCTCTACCTGCCATATTGGTGGCTATGGTTACAGTTCCCGATTGCCCGGCAGCAGTTACTACCTCAGCTTCGCGCTGATGCTGCTTCGCATTCAAAACCTGGTGTGGAATCTGCTTCATTTTAAGCATTCTGCTCAAAAGCTCAGAAATTTCTACCGAAGTAGTACCTACAAGAACAGGTCGTCCTTGACCCGTTAAGTCATTAATTTCATCTACAACAGCGTTGAATTTTTCACGTACGGTTTTATAAACTTTGTCTTCGGCATCGTTTCTAACGATAGGCCTATTTGCAGGAATAACGACTACATCAAGCTTATAGATTTCCCAAAACTCGCCAGCCTCCGTTTCGGCAGTACCGGTCATGCCCGACAACTTGTGGTACATCCTAAAATAGTTCTGAAGCGTAATGGTCGCATAGGTCTGCGTGGCATCTTCTACCTTAACATTTTCTTTGGCTTCAATTGCCTGATGAAGACCATCGGAGTAACGTCTTCCATCCATCACCCTTCCGGTTTGCTCATCAACAATTTTGATTTTACTATCCTCGATGATGTATTCGGTGTCTTTTTCGAACAGTGTATATGCCTTTAAGAGCTGATTTACAGAGTGAATCCGTTGTGCCTTGATGGTATAATCCTGAATTACCTCATCTTTTTGCTTTAAGATCTCTTTTTCATCCAGCGATTCATCTTTCTCTAAATTTGCAATTTCTTCTCCTATATCAGGTAGAATAAAAAATTTAGGGTCTTCACCCTCACCAGTTATTAAATCAATCCCTTTTTCTGTGAGGTCTATGCTGTTGTGTTTTTCATCGATGGTGAAAAATAACGGCATGTCAGCCTCAGGCATCATTTTTTGATTATCCTGGAGGTAAAAATTTTCAGTTTTTTGAAGAATTTGCTTTGTTCCTGGCTCACTCAAGAACTTGATAAGGGGCTTATATTTTGGTAGACCACGGTACACCCTAAATAATGAGAGTCCACCTTCCCTTTCATCGCCATCGGAAATCAGTTTTTTAGCATCATTAAGCAACTGGCCAACATACTTGCGCTGCTCTTCTACTAACTTATTGATTCTGGGTTTGAGATCATAAAACTCATGCTCATCTCCCTTGGGTACCGGACCTGATATAATTAAAGGCGTTCTTGCTTCATCGATAAGGACAGAATCGACCTCATCTACCATGGCAAAATGGTGCTTACGCTGGACTAGATCTTCGGGTTCACGCGACATATTATCGCGTAAGTAGTCAAAGCCGAATTCATTATTTGTTCCATAGGTAATGTCTGCATTATAGGCTTTTCTTCTCTCTTCTGAATGCGGATCATGCTTATCGATGCAATCCACGGTAAGTCCATGGAATTCAAAAATAGGAGCCATCCATTCTGAATCTCGTATGGCCAGATAATTGTTAACTGTTACCAAATGAACACCGCGACCGGATAAAGCATTTAGAAACGAGGGCAATGTAGATACGAGTGTTTTACCTTCACCAGTAGCCATTTCAGCAATCGTTCCTTTGTGTAGCACAACTCCACCGATAAGCTGAACATCATAATGTACCATGTCCCACTTAATCTCTCCTCCGGCAGCGATCCAGGTACTCTTCCAAACAGCTTTGTCGTTATCGATTTCAACATTTTCATGCTCGGCCGCATATTGCCTGTCGTGCATATTTGCAGTGACTTCTATACTCTCATTTTCTTTGAAGCGACGGGCCGTTTCCTTAACGATTGCAAAGGCGTCGGGCAGAATATCTAGTAAAACCTTCTCTAGCTCTTCATTTCTGGTTTCTTCAAGGGCATCGATTTGCTTAAATATATCATCCTTAGCATGAATATCCAGCGTTTTATCTTCTTCTACCTGTTGATGTAAATCTGATAATTCCTTGTCGATTGTTTCCAATCTTGTAGCGATTTCAGACCTCAGCGCATTCGTTTTTTCTCTAAGATCATCGTTCGAAATACCCTGGAGTTGTGCAAATACCTCATTTGTCTTATCAACATAAGGCATTACCGCTTTGATGTCCTTATCAGATTTGGTACCAAATATTTTGGTTATACTTTTTGTAAAAATGTTTGCCATTTTCTAATTCTTCTTCAATTTTCAATCGCGACCGCAAAATTACGGTCTTTTATACTAACACTAGGTGACAAACCGCGTGATTCCTATTAAGAAACATAGGCTCATAAAGATATTTCACCTTCAAAAGTCATTTGTGCTGGACCTTCGAGCCATATATTCTGGTTTTGGTCATTTATTCGTTCAAAGCTTACCCTCAAATTTCCGCCTGGGGTTATAACTTTCACCGTGTGTGTCCCGTCACCTATAACCATTGCCAAAGCCGAAGCGGTTACGCCAGTGCCACATGAAAGGGTTTCGTCTTCAACGCCCCTTTCGAAGGTTCTAACATAAATACTTTCCTTTCCTAACTGTTCCACAAAATTCACATTCGTCCCACTTGGTTCAAATACCTTATTATGTCGGACAGACCTGCCTTTTACTACTACATCAAATTGGTCAAGATTATTGCATGTCTCAACGTAATGCGGTGATCCTGTATCAATAAAAGTGCCATCCAAAATATTCCTGCCATTTTGTACGTCTGCCATTCTTATTTTGATCCATTCACTGCCTATTTCGGTTTCATGAATCCCATCATACGCTTCAAAATGCCCCGATTTGGTGATTAGACCAAGGGTACTTGCAAATCGAACTGCCGCTCTCGAGCCATTACCACAAAAGCTGCCAATACCGCCATCGGCGTTGTAATACGTCATAATGAAATCCACGCTATCTGACTCGCTTATTAGAATAAGACCATCTGCCCCAATGCCAAACTTCCGATGACATAATTGTGCAACCTGGGCATTGTCTAATTTAGAATATTCTGAAGCGCGATTATCCAACATGATAAAATCGTTGCCGGTAGCCTGATATTTTTGAAACCTTATTCTCATAGCTCAAGATTAGAAGTATTGGAATGGATAGCGATTAGTTTTCCTGGATGGGTTTTTTGAGATAGAATGAAATTGGAATTAGTATTTTCTGCTCAATAGGCTCTCCTAGTTTTTGAGCGGGCAACCATTTGCCTGCACCTAAAATTGCTATGATAGCTTCTTGATCACATCCACCACCGATTCCTCTTAATATTCTCAATGCGCTGATATTTCCATCTACTGCAATTACAAATTCAACATAAACCGTTCCAGCAATGCCTTCTTTTTGTGCTTCCTTAGGATAAACCAATAAGGAGCTAACCTTCTTAAAAAAAGCAGTTCTTCCGCCTGGGTAATTGGCAGGCCTGTCAGGGACTTCGAACTGTTGCCCGAGGCTGAAGAGACTATCAATAGATTGGCCGGTAACGATCCCTCCTAAAGGCAACTCACTTAACCAACTTATATACGGATAGTCCTTTTTTGAAGCTTCCCATACATTAAAAGCTTCGATAGAGAAATATCGCTCGGGGTAAAAAATGTCATCTAAGAATCTGGTTTCAGTATAATAGGTTGGTTGATAGCCATTTTCATATCCGTCAATGAACTCGCCGTATTCGTAAGATTCTTTTATTTGAACGGATAAATCAGGATACCGCAGAGTCCAGTTCCCGGATCTCCTATAATCGCGAAATGTCGCGCTCAAGGTAAAAGTTATGGAGCCATCCTTTATTTCACGTTTCCACTTGCCAGTGCCATCCCTAACTTTAACATTGCCAGATTCGTCGATGTGTTCAGCCACAACAAACCTGCCTTGGTCGAAATGGATAACTTCTTTTAGGGAGCCATCTGAATAATAATAAGACCATTTGCCCGTGAAAAAGTCATCGTCATATGCTCCTTTACTATAAATCTTGCCATTTTGGTGATAGCGGGTAAATATGCCATTTTTCTTCCCTGAACTGCTATACTGACCCTCGCAGAATATTTGGCCATTGACATAATAGTCGGTGAATTTGCCCATAAACTGTAGGAGCTCTTGATTAATGCCAGCAACCCGGTAGTAAGTTTCGTTTCCTTCTGTAACAAGTTGCCAGTTGGAATTATAATACAGGGTGTCTAATAGCTGGCCTTGCGCAACTAGACGTAAACTGATTAAACAAAAAATAACAAGATAGCGCAAGGTATGTGCTTAATGGTTCGCCAATAAGTACAATATTAAAGCACTATGAGGAAAGTTATTTTGTTTTTATTGAGATATCATCCTTGATTTTATCTACAACCAGCCGATCTTCTCTATTCGCGATAACCCATGAGGTGTAGAAAACAAGCTGCGCTCTTTTCTGTAGTAGGTCAAATTCAATTTTATCAACGGTATCGGTTTCACGGTGATAATCATCGTGGGTGCCATTAAAGTAGAAAATAATGGGGACATTGTTTTTGGCAAAATTCCAGTGATCAGAACGATAATATATTCTGTCGGGGTGATTCTCGTCGTTATACGTATAGTCTAAACTAAGTTTCGTATAGGTACTGTTTGCTTTTTCGCTGAGCTCATGAAGTTCAGACGATAAACGATCTGATCCGACGAGATATACAAATTCCCGATTATCAACGTGCGCTTCATCTGAGCGCCCCACCATGTCAATATTCAAATTTACTACCGTATTTTCCAGAGGGAATACTGGATTTTCAGTATAATATTGAGAACCAAGCAGTCCTTTTTCCTCTCCGGTAACTGTCATGAAAAGGATGCTTCTTCTTGGGCCGTTCCCAGCTTTTTTTGCAAAAACGTAGGCTTCGGCCAGTTCTAAGATTGCAGATGTGCCTGACCCATCGTCATCGGCACCATTATTAATTGATTCACCACGACGTCCAATATGATCATAATGTGCTGTCAACACAATAAGCTCATCTTTTTTATCAGTGCCCTCTAAATAACCCATTACATTCTCCGTACCTACCTTATCTATGATAGTTTCCGCGACATAGCTGAGCTTACCGCGTTTAATCTTGGCAATAGCTGAATAATTACCTTCAGTGACCTTAGTACACTCCGCTTCATATTTTTCGAGGGATAGGTTGAGAATATTTGCGGCAATAGAAGGACCAATGTAAAAAACACCATTATCTGTACTAGGCTTAGGTAAACCTAGTCCGCCACGCATAGCGTAGCGAGAATATCGAGGAACCCATTTGCTCCACTCTTCATCTGACTCAGCACCTTCTAGAAGTACAAGTGCCGCTCCTTTACTGTAGGCAGTCTTTGATAATTCTCGGCGAATGCTTGAATTAGCTTCACGAGCGAATAAAACTGCTTTTCCCTTCAAGTCGAGATTGGCGAGCGCTTCTTTACTGCCATCTCCAGCAAAAACAACATCCAGCGATACCTCGCCTCCTGTATTAGCTTTTCCAAAATAGAGAACATCTTTTCCGTTCAAGAGTTTGTCCTTTCCTATTTGCAAATAGGTGTCTCCTGCCGAGCTACGTTCCAAATTGAATTTTTGGTAGTATGATTTGCCGTTTGAGGTCGGAACAACAGGCTCAAGTCCTAGTCGCTCAAAATGGTCTGCGATAAAGACAGCGGCCATTTTTTGACCTCGCTCACCGGTTTCTCTTCCCTCCATCGCATCCGAGGCAATAATGGTTAAGAGCTCACGAAGATCTTCTTGCGTTATGGTTTCAGCATACTCGGTAGAATAATCTTGCTGGCCAAAGGCATTTATTCCTAACAAAAGGAACGAAATATGGAATAAAAAATGTTTCATCGCTAGTACAGTTTTCTTGATTAGAAACGCAAAAGAATGCTACATTGATATTTTACAACCGGGTTATCTTATCAACGGTAAAATAGCCATGTAAACAACATGTCGATGGGATGAATTATTTTATTTTTGCATTAGATTTTACATGAATTAACCAAGTGGATAATAGCCAATGAAACTCGATTATAATTACGCCGAAAGATTTGAAAATCGCCATAATGGACTAACCGATGATCAAATCGATGAAATGTTAAAGGTCGTTGGAGCTGAATCGATGGATCAGCTGATCGCTGAAACAGTTCCAGAAAATATACGCTTGAAGCAACCATTAGATTTGCCTGACGCTAAATCCGAGAGCAGCTTTCTTGCAGATTTAAGAGCTCAGATGGCCGAAAATGAGTTGTTCGACACCTATATCGGCATGGGCTATTATAATACCGTAATGCCAGCAGTGATAAGGCGAAATATTCTGGAGTCTCCCGGCTGGTATACAGCTTATACTCCATATCAAGCAGAAATTGCACAGGGTAGGTTAGAGGCTCTGATCAACTATCAAACCATGGTTTCGGATCTTACCGGAATGGACATTGCAAATGCCTCCTTGCTAGATGAAGGTACCGCTGCAGCTGAAGCTATGTATATGATGTCTGCGGTTCAGAAAGGACCAAAGAAAATGGTAAATAAGTTTTTTATAGATCGAAACACCTTTCCTCAAACAATTGATGTGATGCGTACCAGAGCGAATTCACATTATATCGATTTGATTGTAGGCGATATTAATAAGGTAGATATAACAGATCCTGATCTTTTTGGTATTTATATCCAAAACCCCGGCGATGATGGCTCTATTAAGGATTTCTCTAATTTGATTGCCGCAGCGCATGAGCAAAGCGTATTGGTTTGTGTTGGTTCAGACCTAATGAGTCTTGCCTTAATGAAGTCTCCAGGGGAGATGGGAGCAGATGTCGTTGTTGGCACTAGCCAGCGCTTTGGCGTTTCACTAGGTTATGGTGGTCCTCATGCAGGATTTTTTGCAACACGAGAAGCATACAAGCGTCAGCTTCCTGGTAGGATAATAGGAGCTTCGTTGGATGCCGATGGCAATAATGCCTATAGAATGGCATTACAAACGCGGGAACAACATATTAAAAGAGAAAGAGCTACCTCCAATATTTGTACAGCGCAGGTATTGCTTGCAGTACTTGCTGGGATGTATGCCGTTTATCACGGGCCTACTGGCATAAAGAAAATTGCCGCTCGCATTCATGGCCTTGCCAGATTGCTGGCGGATAACCTTTCGGCTTTAGGTTTTAATATTTTGAATGACAATTATTTCGATACCATTCAAGTATCGATGCCTGATGGAATTAATGCTTCTGTATTAAAGGATAAGTGTGAAGCAAATCGTATTAATCTTCGTTATTTCGAAGACGGTACTGTAGGGATTGCGCTGGATGAAACAACCTCAGTTCAAAAGGTCGAAGAATTATTTAAGGTTTTTGCTGATGTTGTAAATCAAACAATAAACTTCTCAAAATCAGAAGACATGAGCCTGGCGTGGCCAGAGAACATGCAGCGAAAGCTTGCCTTTATGACTCACCCTGTATTTAACAGCTATCATAAGGAACACGAAATGTTACGCTACATCAAGCGATTAGAGAACAAAGATGTGTCGCTGACCCATTCAATGATTTCGCTTGGCTCGTGTACAATGAAGCTAAACGCTACTAGCGAAATGCTGCCAGTAACATGGCCTAAGATTGCCGGTTTGCACCCTTTGGTACCAGTAAGTCAGGCCCAGGGTTTCCAGAAAATGCTTCGTGAGCTGGAGGTATGGCTTGCTGAAATAACCGGATTCCACGGTACATCTTTGCAACCCAATAGCGGTGCACAGGGAGAGTATGCGGGTCTTATGGTGATAAAGGCGTACCATGAAAGTCGTGGTGATTTTAATAGGAACATAGTTCTAATACCATCATCGGCACATGGTACTAACCCTGCCAGTGCAGTTATGGCGGGAGCTACTGTTATTATTGTTGGAAGCGATGAAAAAGGCAATATTGATGTAGAAGATTTAAGAGCGAAAGCACAGGAACATCAAGAAAACTTAATGGCCTTAATGATTACCTATCCTTCGACCCATGGAGTTTATGAAGAGAGTGTCACCGAAATATGTGATATCATACACGAAAATGGAGGACAAGTGTATATGGATGGAGCCAATATGAATGCTCAGGTTGGTCTAACAAGCCCTGGAGCCATTGGTGCAGATGTTTGTCATCTTAATTTGCATAAAACTTTTGCTATACCACACGGTGGTGGTGGACCAGGAATTGGGCCTATTTGTACGGTTGAACATCTCACACCATTCCTGCCAGGTAATCCAGTAATTAAAACAGGTGGCGAAAAGGCAATTACATCAATTTCTTCTGCCCCATGGGGTAGTGCAGGTGTAACCGTTATTAGTTACGCATATATCGCTATGATGGGTGTGAAAGGACTTGAAAATGCGACCAAAATTGCTATTTTGAATGCCAATTATATTAAGGATCGCCTTTCAGACAAGTACGAAATACTTTATCTCGGAACAAAGGGCCGCTGTGCTCATGAGTTAATTATTGATTTTAGAGAGTTTAAGGCAGCAGGTATCGAGGTGGAAGATATTGCGAAACGTTTAATGGACTACGGATTCCATGCGCCAACGGTTTCATTTCCTGTGGCAGGCACTATGATGATCGAGCCAACGGAAAGTGAAAGCAAAGAGGAGCTAGATCGCTTCTGCGAAGCAATGCTCGCTATTCGAGCTGAGATAGATGAAGTAGCTGATGGTACAGCAGATCCAGAGAATAATGTACTTAAAAATGCTCCTCACACAGAATATGCAGTCTTAAGCGATTCTTGGGATAGACCTTACTCTAGAAGTAAAGCAGCTTACCCTGCTGAATTTGTTCAGAATAATAAATTCTGGCCTTCAGTGGCTCGAGTAGATAACGCCTATGGCGATCGAAATTTAGTATGCAGCTGTCTTCCAGTTGAAGCGTACGGAGAATAAAAAGTTATTCTGTACTCGTTGAGTCTCTATTGACATTCGGCTCTGGTTCAATCGGGGTGATTATTGTATCACGTCTTTTGAGCCAGAGCTTTAATTTGTTCGGCCGACGGTCAACATTTTCTCCCTCAGAGTATATTCTAACCTTATCACCAATTTCATAACCCACGTAGATTTCATCATTGACCAAATCGATGATAATAGCACCTCCGTCTGTATCAGGATTTTCCTTGCCATAACCTACCCAATAAAGCAAATCATTATTAAACCCAATCGGACTGCAATCGTACATAACCATTACCAATGTATCGTACTTTCCTTGGCCTAAGAGTTTTATTAATCGATGCTTTAAATATGGGTCGGTAAATACGCCTTCCTCTACAGGATCGTGACCCTTTATTGGTATTAACTCCTTTAACTCGCTTTTGTAAGAAGATTGTGCGTGATCACCTGTTCCCATGCAGCTAACTCCAATTAAGACTATCAAAAAAAAGGAGACTATTCGTGTTATTTTATTCATTTCCACATAATTGATCATAAGCGAAAACATGTGCAGCCATATCCCAAAACTTTGGTTTTTTGTCATCGATGGTTTGGATAAACTTATCGCACCCTGAAAAAACTTCAACAAAATCTTTCTTGTAACTTCCTTTTTCAACTTCAATCGATTTTTTATTATCGACCACCACCAAATAGGACTTTTCTTTGCCACCTGTTATTTGAACACCGCCAACCCCGAGGCCGCCAGTCTCCTTGCCCTTTGGGTTATCAAAAACTTGAATCTTAGAATCGAAGCCTGGGTTTACCAGCTGGAGAAGCCGATATTTATCTTTTTTCTTGGGTAATAGTGCTTGCTGATAGATAATATATTCTCTATTGACTATCTCATTGAAATCTGTTTTTGTCATCTCTGAGATCGAGCTTGAACCTTCTGCTGCTGCATCCATTTTAGCAAGGAATCCCATTTTTACCTGAAAACGCTTAATTTCAGCGGCTTTATGTTTATGCTTAATACCGTTGGCATCTTTCAGTGTCATGGAGGAAATATTTTCATTGATCAAAGTAGCTGAGGCTACCTTGCCTTCTACAATTGTTCCATCAATTAACTCCATAATGCAATCATTTGATGGCTGAAATTCACTCACCGCACTAATAAAAGCTTGCGCAATCAGCTGGCTTGTGCTAATTAATACAAAGAGAAGAAACAGGGCGGTATTTTTCATAATCAGGATATCTAATTTTAGTTAATCAATCCTAAATTACTCTAATAAATCAAATTGGTGTGATATCATCAACAAAAATCGTTTAAATTAGGCCTATGGGTAAGCAGCAGAATTTCTTCTCGGATGTTTATGAAGTTGTGAAATTAGTACCAACCGGAAGGGTTACCAGTTACGGTGCTATCGCAAACTACCTGGGTGCCAAAGGCAGTGCCAGGATGGTAGGATGGGCTATGAATGCGGCGCACACCCTTACCGATGTTCCTGCTCATCGTGTGGTAAACAGGATAGGTTTTCTTTCAGGTAAAAGCCATTTTAGAACACCAACTATAATGCAAGAGCTGCTCGAGAAGGAGGGAATCACAGTTGTCGATGATCAAATTCAGAATTATAACCAAGTTTTTTGGGACCCCAACCTCGAATTAGAATAAAATCAAATAGTTAACTGCTTTTCTTACGAATTAGAAGCAAGCCTAAGAAAGTTATTCCTCCATTCACCATTAAAATTTCGAAACCAAATTGATAGCCTGCCAAAAGAGTATCGGAGTAGGCACTTAGCAAATAGGATAATATCGGTGAGCCCAATGCAATGTAAGGAACCCATTTATCTTTAACCTGACATTTGGTAAATAAGCCAAAGGCATAAAGACCCAATAATGGCCCATAGGTATAACCAGCAACTGTATATAAGGCGCTGATTACGCTTTCATCGTTGATGATTCGAAAAATTAAAATCACAAAAAATAGCAGCACCGAAAAGCCAATGTGGACTTTGGTACGAAGGGGCTTATTATTGGTGTCCTCTTTAAAACCCAGGAAGTCAACACAAAAAGAGGTGGTTAGAGCAGTCAAGGCAGAATCGGCGCTGGAATAGGCGGCCGCAGTTATTCCCAGTAAAAAGGTGATTCCGGCAACAGTACCAAGGTGGTTCAGAGCTAATAACGGAAATAGGTCATCTGAACGTTCTGGAATTTGTATTCCTTGCTGATTAGCATAGAGGAATAATAATGCGCCCAAAGTCAGAAACATGAGATTTACAAAAACAAGTGTAATGCTGAACCAAAACATATTTTTTTGAGCTTCTTTTAGATTCCTACATGTTAAATTCTTCTGCATCATATCCTGGTCGAGACCGGTCATCACGATTGCCATGAACGCCCCTGAGAAAAACTGTTTGAAAAAGTTTTGCTTACTGCTCCAATCAAAATCTAACCATTTGCCATATCCACCCTCAACAATAGCATCCTGAATTCCTCCAAAGGATAGATTTAAATCTTGCGTAATAATTACAATACTTACCCCAACTGCAATGAGCATAAAGAAGGTCTGTAATGTGTCGGTCCAGACAATAGTTTTGATACCGCCTCTGAAAGTATAAATCCAGATTAACACAATTGTTACCATAACAGACACACTGAAAGGGATACCATAGTAATCGAAAAAAGCTATTTGTAGCACGCTGGCTACTAAAAACAGACGAAATGAGGCCCCAATTGTACGCGATAAGAGAAAGAAAAAAGCACCGGTTTTATAAGATCGCAAACCGTAGCGTTGTTCAAGGTATTGATATATTGAAATTAAGTTAAGCCTGTAGTAGAGGGGCATTAAGACTCCAGCAATTACGGTGTAGCCCAGAAGGAACCCGAAGACCATTTGCATGTAGGTGAACTCTGTGGCGGCGACCCATCCGGGAACAGAAATAAAAGTAACACCCGATAGCGAAGCACCAAGCATACCAAAGGCTACCAGATACCAAGGCGATTGTCTATTTGCTGTAAAAAAGGTTTTAGCATCGGCTTTCCCTGCAGTTAACCAGCTAATCAGTATAAGTAAAAGAAAGTATCCGCCGATTATCGAGGCAACTAAAAAAGGATTCATAAGCGCTGAAGAATGGGTCTGTTTTTACAATTTTCGATAAATTTGCACTTATAAGTATAACAATCGCTTAATTAATAATTACATGAGCTATAATCCGCAGGAACTTGAACGGCCATTTTATGATACTGAGGAAATTACGCTAGACGAAAAAAGCATTGTGGTTTTTAACGACGATGTGAATACATTTGAGCATGTTATTGACACCTTAATTCGTGTTTGTAAGCACTCAGAAGAACAAGCCGAACAATGCACCTGGCTCGTCCATTATAAAGGTAAATGTGCCGTAAAATCAGGAGTTTTTGAAATTCTGGTTCCGATGAAGAATGCTATCTGTGAAGCAGGTATTGACGCCAAGATTATTTAACCGCTTTAATGGCTTACTCCTCAAAACTCATTGAACAGGCGATCGCAGAGGTTGCCAAATTACCAGGGATTGGAAAAAAGTCTGCACTGCGTGTAGTACTTTATCTTTTGAGACAAGATGCCACGGAGACTCTGCTTCTCTCTGAATCTCTACAGAACCTCAGAAATAATATTAAATATTGTTCTGAGTGTTATAATATTTCAGATGCTACCCATTGCGATATATGCAGTAGCGCAAAGCGCGACGAGAGTACTATTTGCGTTGTTGAAGACATTAGAGATGTTATTGCGCTGGAGAATACCGAGCAATATTTTGGTAAATACCATGTTCTAGGAGGCATTATTTCGCCTATTGATGGGGTTGGGCCAGACGATCTGAATATAGAGGCTTTACTTGGTCGGATTGATGCCAATCCTGCCATTAAAGAAATTATCATTGCCCTGCCTTCTACTATGGAAGGAGATACAACATCATTTTATCTTACTAAGAAACTTCAGGCCAGCGATTTGAAAATATCGAGTATAGCAAGAGGGGTTCCCATTGGCAGCGAACTTGAATATACCGACGAGATAACCTTGGGTAGAAGTATCATGAATAGGACCAGCTTATAAGCTTGGGTACTACCGTTGTAGGCGTTATTTTTGTATACCTAAAACTAACGTCATGAATCCTTTATCACAACGCGTAATTAACATGTCGGAGTCGGCTACTTTAGCAATGGCCCAGAAAGCTCGCGACTTTAAAGCTCGAGGTATAGATGTTATTAGTCTGAGCCTTGGCGAACCAGATTTCAAAACCCCAAAACACATTCAGGAGGCAGCAAAAGCAGCTATTGATAGTGAGAAGTATTTTGCCTACCCGCCGGTTCCTGGCTATATGGATTTTCGAGAGGCGATTGCTAAAAAATTTAAAGAAGAAAATGGCATCGAATGCACTGCCGCGAATATCGTAGTATCCACGGGTGCAAAGCAATCTATTGCAAATATTATGATGTCGATGCTCGATCCTGGGGATGAGGTTATCGTATTAAGCCCGTACTGGGTAAGTTATGCCGATGTGGTTAAAGTTGCCGAAGGAACACCTGTTTATGTGCAGGGTACAATGGAGAATAAATTTAAGGCAACTGCAGCTCAAATAGAAGCAGCGATTACCGATAAGACAAAAATGATGATCTACTCTTCTCCTTGTAACCCTTCTGGCGAAGTTTTTACCAGGGAAGAAATGGATGCAATTGTAGAGGTTATTAGCCGTTATGAGAACGTATATGTTGTATCGGACGAAATCTACGAACACATAAACTTTACAGGTAAGCATGTAAGCATTGGGTCGTATCCGGCGGTCGCCGACCGAGTTATTACGGTAAATGGGGTAGCCAAGGCTTTTGCGATGACCGGTTGGAGAATAGGTTATATATGTGCCCCACTACCAATCGCCAAGGCGTGTACTAAAATTCAAGGTCAGTTTACGTCGGCGGCTAGCGGTGTCTCACAGCGTGCGGCTTTGGCTGCCATAACCACAGACTTAGGGCCTACACGTGAAATGGCTGCCGAATATAAAGAGCGTAGACAAATTGTTTACGACCTGCTCAATGAGATTCCGGGAATTAAAACAGTGATGCCAAGTGGTGCGTTTTATTTTTTGCCGCAGGTTTCTGACTATTTCGGAAAATCATATGGTGAATATTCAATAAAGAATGCCAGCGATTTCTGTCTCTATTTGCTAGAAGAAGCACATGTTTCCCTCGTTACAGGTGAAGCATTTGGTGTTCCCGATTGTGTTAGACTTTCATATGCAGCATCACGCGAAGACCTCAATGAGGCATTTAATCGAATGAAAACAGCTTTAGCCAAACTTCAATAATGATAACTGCAGCGAACGCCAACGATATTTTTAGTGCTTGCATTGAAAAATATCATATAATTGATAATGTAAATCAATCAAAAGAAAATCCGTTTTCTCAAGATACGATGGATTTCTTATTATTTGATAAATGCTGGATAGATACAGTACAATGGCATTATGAGGACCTTATTCGTGTTCCCGACATAAACCCGGCCGAAGGTATGGAGCTTAAAAGGCTAATTGATGCCTCTAACCAGCGCAGAACCGATATGGTTGAGAAGATAGACGACTGGTTTATAGAGGTTTTTAAAAACGTAACGCCAAGTTCTGATGCAACTGTAAATAGTGAAAGCCCAGCATGGATTATCGACAGGT
Source organism: uncultured Cyclobacteriaceae bacterium (assembly GCA_965368405.1). Lineage (GTDB taxonomy): Bacteria > Bacteroidota > Bacteroidia > Cytophagales > Cyclobacteriaceae > S012-113. Next base: position 1,242 of record CBDUMS010000029.1, on the reverse strand, counting down.
TATCGATTTTAGCTCTGAAGATTTATCATATGAAGGAGCAAGCATCGCGAACGAATGTCGATGAGCAACATAAGGCAAGCGCAAATGCTAAGCTAGCTGTTCTGGAAGAACAACAAACCGATTTATCGACCAGCTTCGATGAATTGCTTGCTGATATTGGCGATGGAAAGAGGCGTATGAAGGTTTATCGTCAGATGAAACTGTATAACGATCCTTCTACAAACCCAGCACTTTACGCTAAGAAGTAATAAGATGCACCTCTTGGTTTTTCGTTTTTCGGCCATGGGCGACGTGGCTTTAACTATACCCGCATTGCGAGGTGTTCTAAACGAAAATCCAGAGCTTAAATTAACGATTGTTACCAACAAGAACTTCGAAGCCTTATTTAATGACATCCCGCGCCTAACCTTTTATGGTGTTGACCTTAGGGATTACTCTGGTATTTTTGGGTTGAGAAGGCTTTTTAATCAGCTTAGAAAACTGAATAAATGGAATGGTGTAATCGATCTCCATTCTGTTATGCGTACCTGGGTCCTGGGAAGCTTTTTTAAACTCTCAGGAGTAAAAGTTTTTAGTATAGATAAGGGTCGGGAAGAAAAGGCTGAGTTGGTAAATAAGACCAAAAAAACTTTTAGGCAGCTAAAGCATACAACAGAGCGCTATTTAGATGTGTTTAGGGATTTTGGTCTAAATGCAAAGATTAAGGAAGGGGCTGTAATTGAACCAAAAGTAGCAGCGGTTAAAAGAATTGAAGACTTCTTAATTGCAAATGGGATAAAGTCGGAAAGCGTGAGTATTGGTGTAGCGCCATTCTCTAAACATAAGCAGAAGACTTGGCCTTATGCCAAAACCAAATCCTTAATCGACCAACTGTTAGCTGATGATCGTAAGCAGATATTTTTATTAGGAGGCCCGGATGAGGCACAAGAACTCAAAGAACTAGCAGCTCCTCATAAGAAATGCTGGAATATGGCCGGGATGTTTTCACTCGAAGAGGAAATTGCCTTAATGTATCAGCTAGATGTAGTTATTGCAATGGATTCCTTTAATATGCATCTAGCCGCCTTGTGTAATACAAAAGTTGTATCGATTTGGGGTGGAACTCATAAGTATGCGGGTTTTGGTCCACTTAATAATAATGAGGAAAATATTGTAGAAATTACTCATGAAGACCTTCCCTGCCGACCCTGTTCCGTCTTTGGCAGTGCTCCTTGTTATCGGAAAGATTGGGCTTGTTTAGAG
>CBDUMS010000028.1:0-35908 GCA_965368405.1 uncultured Cyclobacteriaceae bacterium | reverse complement strand
CTCGGTGAGGGGTTTGTTTCGCTCGAAGCGCGCTATGTACATAGCCTCACCAAACTTCAAAAGCCGGAAAACATCCTAAACCCAACAGATCCGGCTCAGCTAAACACCTTGGTGCAGGATGATATCTATCGCCTAAATCATGTCGCGATATCCTTAGGCTACACGCTTAACATTTATATTCCAAAACAATTAAGATAATCCGATGAAGAAAATCATTGCATTTATAATCACACTCGTTTCATTTGCTTCCTGTGATCTAACCCAGTTGGAACCCGCGCAAAAGGATGCATTTATGAAATATTTTGGAGCCGATGGCAATACTCGTGGCGTAGATTTACTAAAACTCGATGATGGCTATTTGCTGTTGGGTAATAATACTTCCAGAACAGGCGCAAATACTACCATTCTTATAAAAACAGATATCGCGGGGAATCGATTATGGTCATCATCTCATGATAATTTCATAGGTTCTTCGCTCACAAAATCTGCCGATAGTTACTTTATGACCGGCGATGGTATAGATGGTACCAACCCTACTAGTATGGTAACCATTAAAACAAACTTAGAGGGTGCCGAAACAGCCAGAGCAACCCTAAGCGACCCAACGGAGCCTTATCATGGCGCTGCAGTTACTGTTAATAGCGCTAATGATGTAGTTGTTACCGGAGTGATCGATAACTCGGCCACTGCAAATCAAATTTTCATGATAGGCTATGATAATAACCTGGTCGATAAATTCAATTTGGTAAAACATCCAGCAACCGCAAATGGAGTTGCACGCTCTACTTCTAAAACCATATATGAAGACAGCCAGGGCTATATTGTGTGGTCTGAATTAAGCAATAATCGTGGCTCTGTATCCTTAAAGGGTTATTTAGGTACGCCAGGCAATTCGGGAAGTGCCGGAGAAATCCCAATTCTACCCACTAAAACCCTGGTTGATGGACCCGGTGATATAAGCAGCAATTTCAATAATAGCGGCGCGGCGGTTCAAACGATTTTGGTCAATGGCAAAACTGCAATCGGGTTCTATACACCATCCAATAATATCACTATTGAATTAGCTAATGAAGATGTTAATCTTACGGCAGGATCTATGAGTATATTAGAGCGTTCACAGGGTGATGAATATATCATTGTTGGCTCTTCCAGCACAGGTCGTACGGACTCTGATTTTTACATAGCAGCATTAGAGTTTAATGGCGATTTGCTATTTGAGCATACCTTCGGCAGTACCGGTAGCGAGCACGCAGTAGCCGTAGTACCTGGTCATAATGGTGGCTTTGTAATGCTGGGCACCCTGGAAAACACTAACGATGTAGATCTAATGGTCTTGGTGAAAGTAAATAATAACGGAGAATTAATTAACTAAATATATTATGGGAGCATTTTTACGATTTTTCAAGATTCGCTCACGCAATTACCTGAGACCTCAGGTGAACTTTTTTAGCGCGTTCTGGTCTCGGGTCTTCCTGACCATATTGCCAATTTTTATTGTCCTGCTTATGGCGGGTTCTCCTGTTTATGGGCAAGTACCAACAATTACATTTAACCCAACAGGTGGAACAGTAGCAATTCCAGTAAACTCTAATATTACTATATCCTTTGATCAGGCTATACGGAATATAGATAATTCAGCTATTGTTGATAATGATGATATACAGGCCCTAGTTAGCTTGAAAGAAACCAATGGAGCAGGGTCGGATGTATCCTATTCTGGCAATATTTTAGGAAATGTAATAATTATTGATCCTTCATCAAACTTGTCTGAAGGCCAGTTATACTTTGTTGAGATTGCTCCCGTTGAAAATAGTTCTGATGAAGCTACTAGTACAACATCTATGACTTTTACCATAGATAATACAGGACCAACCAGTCCTAATGTTACGGTATCAAATGGGAATTATATTTTTGGTGATGATATAGATATAACAGCGACCTATAACGAAAATGTTAACGTCGCTGGGGGAACACCAAGAATACCTATAACCATTAATAACGGTGGGCCTACTGTTTATGCTAACCTCTCAGGCGGTGATGGCACAAATGTATTAACATTTACCTATTCAGTCGGAAATGACGATTTAGATACTGATGGAATTACCTTAACTTCACCAATTGATCTGAATGGAGCAACGTTAAAAGATGGTGTAGGTAATGACGCTACATTAACTTATACTGTACCTTCCACAGGAAATGTAAGGGTTGATGGCATAGTTCCGACATTCACTAAAGCAGAAACTATAACTACAACTTCTATCGAAGTTACATTTTCAGAGGACCTCCAGAGCTCCGTCAATGCAGGATCGTTTAGTGCAACTGGTTTAGATATAGCCTCCGCATCAAGATCTGGCAATGTTGTAACCTTAACATTAAGCACTCCAGTTGGAACCGGTTACTCACCATCAGACCTTGCTATTGCCTTAGGAGCTGTAAAAGACGTTTATGGAAATAATGTTGCGGCTAGCGGCGGTAACAATATTGATGATAAAATTAAACCCGAATTTGTTAGTGCACTGCTTACTGACCCTAATACCGTGGTGGTAACGTTTAGTGAGCTTCTGGACGATACCTATGATATGCCTGAAGCTGAGTTTAAAGATGACATTGTGGTGAGCACAGCAACAGTAAACCCAGGCAACAAAGCAGAGGTAATTCTCAACTTGAGTTCAACTGAAACAAATGGTGTAGCAATAAACCTTGATTTAGATGCTAATGCAGTAAGAGATATTGCTGGTAACACCTCTGCCGATGATAACACGAATCCAATTGATGACGGTATAGCCCCCAGTTTTGTAAAAGCTGAAACTAAAACAATTTCAACAATTGAAGTAACCTTCGATGAAAACGTTCAAGGGTCTATTGATGAAACATTATTTACCGCCTCTGGACTAACAATAACTTCTGCCACCAGAACCGGTGCTGTAGTAACCTTAAACTTGGGAGTAAATATTGGTACAGGTTATTCTGCAACTGATTTGGCTCTAAGTTTAGGAGCTGTAAAAGATATTGCAGGAAACAACGTTGCTGCGAGCGGCGGTAACAATATTGATGATAAAATTAAACCCGAATTTGTTAGTGCACTGCTTACTGACCCTAATACCGTGGTGGTAACGTTTAGTGAGCTTCTGGACGATACCTATGATATGCCTGAAGCTGAGTTTAAAGATGACATTGTGGTGAGCACAGCAACAGTAAACCCAGGCAACAAAGCAGAGGTAATTCTCAACTTGAGTTCAACTGAAACAAATGGTGTAGCAATAAACCTTGATTTAGATGGAAATGCAGTTAGGGACATTGCAGGCAACACCTCAGCTAATGATAATACAAATCCTATTGATGATGGCATAATTCCAACCTTACAATCCGTTGTTGTTACGGAAACAAATAACGATGCTATTCCTCGTGACAAAGTGGTTGCAACATTTGATGAAGACATGAATCTAGCTGATGGTGATGCAACAGGATTCAGTGTTACGGGCACCACTGCCGGGCCTATAACAGGCATTAGTGTCTCCGGTGACGAAGTAACGGTTACTCTAACTAATAGTGTAGTTGCTGGTGAAGCACTGAGATTAGTTTATAATGATCCGGATAATTTAGAAGATCAAAGCGGAAATAAGCATCCTACATTCGATGAATTGGCAACAAATAATGTTAGACCACGAATAATTGATGCATATGTAAATAATGCCAATAAAAGAGATCTGGTTGTGACCTTTGATGATGCCGTTACTACAGCAGGAGATGGACCATTTGGAGCACAAGGCCAAGACCCTCCTCTTAACACCGATGATGTTAATCCAAAAAATACATTAACAACAGTCTTAACTTTCACATTAAATCGAGACGTGACAGTAGATGACGACGTGATTTTAGAATATGATAATGATGGGTCAACTGTGAACGCACTTGGGAAAGAGATATTTCTTCCAGGAGGTACATTTCTAGCTGATAATAACACTTCCGTTATTCCTGAGCCTTCTAATCATGTAACCGATTTCAATGTAACTGCAGTTAATAACTCTGATGTAAATGTAAGCTGGACTGACGCTCTTGGCCCACAACTCCCGGGTAAGTATATGATTGTTGGTATAGATAATATTAGTGGCACATTCCCCGCTGTAGCTGATTTTACATCATATCCAAATGATCTTGATTGGAGTGATGGGCTCTGGATCTATAATGACACTTTAGGTGTCATAACATCGCCTTTAAGTATTACAGGATTAATCTCTGGTCGACAATACACTTTCAGAATGTACAGTTACACTAACCAACTTACAAATACAGACTATAAGCTAGATGGAACCATTCCCGAGAAAGGTATTACTTTGGGTGTTGCAACAAATACCTTAATACAAAACGGAAATGGTGAAGCAGTATTAAGTTCTCTTGTTGATACGAAAGCTGATGCCATTGCTGCGAATCCTAGTTTCTCCTTTGATATTGTTGATGATGGTGCCACTCCTGCCTCTGATACCGCTCCAACGTACATTAAGGAGATTGTTATCAATAGAGGTGGTGCGGACGAAACGGGCAGTTGGCTTGATGCAATCGGTGGAGTAGTATTTACCCTCAATGGAGGTCCAAGTATAAATACCGCTGATAATCCAGGTAAAATCAGTGTTGCAGCAGACAAAATCACAATTACGATAGACAATTTTATTAATAGTGGTGATTTAGGTCATATCGAAGATAATGCTACCAATAGTTATGAATTGAGAGTATGGTTACAGAGTAATATTGTTGGTAATGGCTTGGAAATTGATAATAAGAACCTCGTATTCAATACAACAGATACCGATATTACAGTCGAAACCGTTAGCTTTCCAAAAAGTAGTTTAGTAGCATCTTCTTCTGTAGCTTCAGGTGATGCAAACAATAGTGTAGAGGTAGCTGCTACTAAGTTGTATTTTAAAGATATTAGCGGAATATCAACACCCAAAACTAACTTCAATGTAACTGTACAGGCCACAGATATTAATAATAACAGGGACTACGATAAAACTGGCTTAGTTCAGTTGGATGATACATCACAACCCTTAGGTGGGAATCTCATATCTTCTCCGCCGCCGGCTGATACCGATGAAAATTTGGTTCAAGGACAATTTATACGTAACAATCTACAGGTAACTAAGGATGGCGACTACGATTTTGAAGCGGTCCTCCCTGGACTAACAACAGGTACAACAGGACCACACACCTTTGCACCCGGTAACCCCACTTCTGATATTACTATTTCAAGTTTTATATCTCCAAGTGATATTGCTTATATTGACTATCAGGAGTCCCCTATTGATGGTGATGGAATAGGTGATATAAAAGTTGCTGAATTTACTTTAAGAGATGGTGGACTTTTGCTTCCTGCTTTTGATTCTGACGATGCAGCGACCTCCCTTACTTCTATTACATTTTCGCTGTCTAATTTTGAAAACATTAATCATGTAGCACTACATGATGGGAATTCAATTGTAGAAAGTAAGCCAGCAGCTGCATCACTAACCTTTAATAATATAACAACTATTGAAGCCATTGATGACGGCACAAAAAACTTTGCGTTATATGTGAGTTTTAAAAGCAATGTCGTTGATAATGCGAACTTTCAATTCCAAATTACTAATGCAGCAGCCGATGGATCAACTTTCGGGTTTACAGATGCTGCTGATGGTACCGGAGGCGCCAGCTCATCAATCTCAGGCACTCAAAATCATATTGTCGTTACCTCAACGGAATTAAGGTTTATTGCTAATTCATCTGATGTTCTTCTGAATACAGTGATGACACCATTGACCATTGAAGCTACAGATATTTTAGGAAGTAGAGACTTGGACCGTAATAGTGAAATTGTTTCTCTTGTATCAACTGGTACTTTATCGGGAACTCCATTAAACATTACTCTAACCAATGGTTTTGCGACCTTCCCCGATGTAATACATATTGATAAAGGGTTAGGTTTATTGATGACGGCAGCTTTAACAGGACATACAGATGCTATAAGCCTTCCGTTTAATGTGACTGTTTCTAACGAATCTACCATTACCTTACAAGATCCAGGCACCTTCACATCACCATCTAATATTCTATATAAAGATTTTCAGGCAACTGATATTATGGGAATAGGATCTGATGATATCAAAATCGCCGAATTCATAATTAAAGAAGGTGGTGCCGATTTAATAGATGGTGATGGTGTGAGTACCTATCTAACCGGCATTGAATTTGGAATAACTAATCACGAAAACTTAAGAAAAGTCGCCATTTATGACCAGAGTGGTACCGAAATTGCCGAACTACCTGCTGCCGCAACAGTAAATTTTACTGGCTTTAGCTACGAAGTTCCAGAGACTGAAACTAGAACACTTCAGGTATTTGTAAGTTATAATGCAATTGTTGATGACAATGAACAATCTATCTTTTCAATAAATAGTGTAACCAATTCAAGTCAAAGCTCTGATATTTCATCTTTTTCCGCGTCAACAGATGGAACTGGCGATATAAATAGAATTGAGGTAGTTGCTTCAAAACTGGATTTTACTACTAATCCTGCAGCGTTAGCAAGTTATGCAAGCAACCTTAGTATAACACCTGTTTTACTAGCTACAGACGTTAATGACAATACTGATGTAGACTTTGTGGGACCTGTTACTATTACGAATGCCGCTGGGTTGACCATGGTAAATGACGCCAATGCAGACTTGACTTATAATAACGGTGTAATAACCTTTAATTCCAACTTTAAATATACCGGTGGTGGCTCAGATGCCGATGGTTCAGATGGTACCCTTACGGTATCCGACGGCGTAATTACCGACGCAGTAAGTACTCCAGTAACGGTTAATTATTCTGGTACTTCCGATATAATCGAAATAACAGGATTAGGACATACCTCAAACATAGACTATACAAGTTTTCAGGAAAACGTTGATATCAAAGATGATCTTAACAGCCTCGTAATGGAAAGTTTCAAGCTTCGCGATGGTGGTGGAACGGCTCCAGATGATGATGGAAACCCAACAATTCTAAACTCCATCACCCTTCAGATTGCGAATTGGGAAAATATTCGAAGAATTGAATTATTCGACGCAGGCGCTAATAATGCTCTGCCTACGACGGGCGTAAATGAGCAAATTGTAACGGGTGAATTTGTCACCTTTACGGGTTTAGCCTTAACGGCTCCAGACAACGGCTCTATTGACTTTACGGTTCGAGTAAGTTTCCATGGCGACGACTATCCTACGCCTACCACAGATGCATCACGCGATTTATCGCCAATTGGTGATAATGAAGTGATTACTTTCACCGTGACCTCAACTGTAGAAGATTCCTTTAGTTCGCAACTTGAATTTGTGAACGCAGGCGGGGCTAGCAGTACCCTTACTGTTGATGAAAATAGAATTGAAGTAACTGCCGATCGTGCGATATTCACCTCTGATGTTAATACGAGTCCTAGCACTTACAGCGCAATAACCACACCCAACTATTGGGTAATTAAAGCAAAGGATCAGTACTATAGCAACGATGTTGATTTTACAGATCCGATTGGAGATATTACAACTTCAGGCTTTAGTCCTACTCCTAATCTAACCTTTCAGCTAAATGGGTCGCCAATTGTTGATTTACCTGGTAATTTTACAGCGGGTGTTTATAACTTTTTTGATGAAGCCCCTACCCTTCAATATACACTTGATGGGTTAAATGGGTTTGTTCACGTTGCCGTACCCGGAATCATCGATGCAACTACGCAACAACATAATGTATTTGCCTCCGAAGAATCGGTGCTAGAATATGTAGCTGCAAGCACACAAGTATTAATACCGTATAAAGACCATGTTGAAATACAAGATCCTACCCGATATCCTTTAGGTGAATTCATTATTCGTGATGGCGGAGTAGATGGAACCGATGTTGATGGCGGTGTTACTTCGTTAAGTGATTTAACCATAACCATCACGAATCCAACGAATCTTGCTGACATTGCCTTATATGATGATTCAGGAATATTAATTCCGGGTACAGTTCAAGCAAATCCTACAGGAACGGTATCGTGGAGCGGCTTAGCTATTGTAGCACCTGATGATGCAACAAAGACCTTTACCATTAGAGCTTTCTTTAATCCCAGTGTTACAGATAACCATAATCTGGATATCGTAGTTACCGCTGTTGCTGAAAATGGAGGTTCTAAGTTTGAATTCGATCAGGGAGGAACCGTTGATGGCACCGGTGCAGCAACTCCAGCAGGAGATAACATTATTAACGTATTAGCTACACAGCTTGACTTTGATGCTGTTCTACTCGATCCTGTACAGGGAATCTATATACCTATAACACCGGCTCAACCTCGAGTTTATGCGAATGATGAAGTGGGTAACCTTGATCTCGATTTTAGTGAAACGGTAGTAATTACTAGCCCTGGAGCTGGAATTGGTAACTTACCGGCAGCTTTTAGTAATCTTAGCCCAGGAATTTTAGACTTCCCTGATTTTGAATATACCGGCACCGGCGACGGAACATTAACTGTTGAAGCCTTTAATGGTTTAACAAAGACCTCCAATACGGTTGATGTAATACATACCACATTTACAACGCTCGATAATGGTGCGGGTGCAACGAATCTAAATAATGGCATAGAAGCACTGTCGGTAATTATTGCAGGGGGTAAAAACAAAGCCTTGCTCGGTTTCAGTGCATCTTCGATTACTACCACAACGGGAGAACCTAGCTTGCAGGATATCATTGTGAGATTTAACAATCCTATTACCAACTCACTCGAAAATATTAGACTGGTTACTTCTCCTACACCATCCTATTCTTTTGTAAATGCTACGGTTAAAAACATTGGAACAAAAAATCTGGATAATGTAGAATTTAATGGCATAAATACAACCTTGCCCTTAGATGGTTCTGACCTATACTATTTTGTAATAGCCGATATTATTGAGACCGCAGACTTTACAACGGCATCGATTAGTCCTGAGTTAGTTGCTACAGGAACCCCAGACCCTTTTGTACCGAATGAAGATGTGATTCTTAGTACAGGTAGTATTGATGCAAATATTGTAGGTCGGTCCTACGTCTTTAACGACGCCAACCCTCCGGTTGTAGTGGCCCTTACCCCAGGGAATGGCAGTGAGAACTTCCCACAGACTAGTTTGATATCGATTCAGTTTAATGAAGCCATGGTGCCAAAAGATTCTCTGGTTTATGTAAAGAAATTAATTGATGGTAGTGATGTAGCCATCCTTAAGATCCTTCCGGGCTCTACAAGCGCAGACAGTACAACATTTTTCTTTAATCCTGCGGCAACTGAGCCAGGCTCGGTGTTTCCTGCCTTAGAAGGAGATACTGATTATTATATATCTATTGATCCAGGAGTACAAAACATAAGTGGCTTCCTCGACAAATCTGGTAATCCGTTTGCAGGATTTACTACACCGAATGAATGGGCCTTTAAGACATCCGATAATGTAGCGCCTTTCTTCACCGAAGACTTAGCCATGCCTAGCCTTCCGGCAGATGCGGTCAATATTCTGGATGTTGGATTTGACCTGAGAATTTCGCTCGACGAGGCTGGCAAATTATTTTATATTGTAGTTGATCCTGATGTAACAACGGGCACCCCTACGGTGGCAGAGATTAGAGGAGGAAGCTTCCCTGGAACCATTGTAAGTGGCGACGCAGATATCTTACGCGGTTTCGAATATCACTACATCAGTATTTTTGATGATAGTAATTTTCCCACGCCAGACGGTGGAAATGGTGAGAATTTCAGAGTGTGGGTTACTGCCGAAGATTTAGCCCTTCCTTCGCCAAATGCTATGGTAGATGGTGACCCAACCCATCCAGGCAAACGTTCTATCGACGGAACCTTTGTTCCCAATCCAGGCGGTGGTGTAATTATCCAAAATACGCCACTTAACGAGGCCATTGACGTTTGTATAGGTACACACCAAATCATCTTTGCCCCTATAAATATTGTTGAGGGTGCCAGTGGAGATTTTAGTGTAGGGAATAATCAGACTATGAATTTCGTCTTACCTCCTAATTTTGAGTATAAAACGGATATGGTTACGGTTACTGGACAAGGGCCAGACATCTCAGTCGATAATTTCAACTTTATAAATAATACGATCCTTACAATCCAGTATGATATTACTGGAACTTCTGGACGAGATAAGCTCATTATCGGCGGAATGGAGATTAAAGCGCTTGGTAATGCCGGCACTACGGGTGATATAATAAGATTAGGTGGTACTGGTGCTACGGCGGCGATTCCTGATGGCACAATTCTGGTTTCATTGAATACTATTCAAGCAGCTCCAATTGAATTTATTACTGATCCTAACACCAGTGCTATTGGAGATGCCAATGAGGTTGTAGCCTTGCTTACGCCAAATCTCACGCCTCTTGATAAAGGCACCAAGATATTTAGTGGCCCTGGTGTTTTCGGAGATACCCTGTTTATTGCCGCGTCTGGACTTGGTACGCATAGGATATTCCTTCATTACACCTCGGAGCTTGGCTGTGTTTCGGTAGACAGCTTAGACAGAACAATATTTGATAGTGACGAGGCCATTGCAGGTTTAGATCAGGTATATGCCACTGACTTTGAGAATGACACAATTCTATATGACGCTCGACTACCAAGCTTCTTGCTTATTGGATTAGGCGTTAAGGTTGCACCCGATCAATTACCTGGCAACTTTAATACCCTTCAAGATACATTAGATGTAGCGTCGTCTTTAGATACATTGGCCAATGGCGACTATGTTTTTAAACCTAATGTCTTCAGAAGTCAGGTGAATTTTGATAAGTACTTTGGAGCGGAATCACCTGGATACAATGATGGTGGCCTTATAGGGTCCATATTATTCACAGGCGTATATGAAAACCAATTTGATACAAACCTGAGGGATACGTTGGAACAAACGGTTGAGATATGGCTATCGCCTACTGGTGAAATCACCATAGGCTCGTTTGGCCCCATTGGAGATAATACCTTCGATCCATTAAATACATTACCTACCGCGAATTATGATGCAAACTTGGAATTCTGCGAATATGAAACAAATATTGAACTAACGGGAAGTTCTGCTAATGGCTATTTCGCGGTTTCTGTACCGCATTTGAGTATAATTAATAGCACAACAATTGTTGGTTTAACCGATAATCAAGATGGATCCGGGTCACTTGATCTACAAGCAATGGCTGATGAGCCTGGCTTAGGGTTTCAATTTGGCGAAATAGAAGTCTCTTTTACGGTTTTACAAGAAGCGAGTGGTGATTCAAATAGGGTAGCACAGAAAATCAGGATTAATCCAACTCCTATTGCAAATTTCATAGTGCCCTCTGTTCTCTGTGAAGACACACCAATAAGTTTTATGGATGCTACTGCACTGGATCCAATAGACCAAGCTAAGGTAGATAGCCCAAACAATAATGCTATTTTCCATCCCATGACAAGCTGGTCATGGGAATTTGGTGATGTTTCTAACTCAACAGGAGATAACCCTAATACGGCAACAGGAGCTGATACTACACATAATTTTATAGACCCTAATATTTATAATATTAAGCTTACAGCTTCTGATGATTTTGGGTGTACTGTATCGTTGATTGATAGCGTATTTAATGACCAGAATATCTTGCAATCTGTAAATGATTTCGTACCAATCACTATAGGAGGTATTCCTAATGCAGATTTTATTGTATCTGGCACTAGCCTTACAGAGGAATTTACATTCGAAAGTGCCTCGAGCGTATTTAGTAATAACACACTAGTTCATTCAATAGACAGTGTAGCATGGAATATTGACGGTGACTCAGTTTATGAAATTGGTGGAGATGACAATGATCCTACGATGAATAATACAGAATCTTATCTATTTAATGGCAGTGGTTTTGGTACTTCAGGAGCATTTGACATTGAATTTGTTGCAGTTTCCACCGTAGGTTGTACCGATACTTTAATTCGTAAAATTCAAGTCTTGGATAACAAGCTCGCCTCAGATGACCAAGCTTACTCAGAAACATTCTCGAATGGTACTGAGGGTTGGGTTGCGTATGCTGAAGTAACGGTTGATCAAGCCACAGCAGAATGGCAGTTTGGTGGATTAAGCTCATGGAATGTTGGTGATCCAACTACGACGAACATCATAGAGTATCCAGGATCTGCGGATATTGCAGGCGGATCTTCCTGGGTCACTAATTTAAGTGGTTCTTATGGCGACGGTGAACGTTCGTATGTTTATAGTCCAACCTTTGATCTAAGTACGTTGGCACGGCCAATGATTCAATTTGATATTGCCAGGGACCTGGAAGCGCAGGATGGGGTTGTATTTGAGTTTTCTATCGACAGCCTCAATATTCTTGATCCTGCAAAAGAATGGATTGCTTTGGGAGATGCCATTGATGAAGGCATTGAATGGTTTAATGCCACAGGCCTAGCCAGTAAACCCGGCGATGAAGTGGGTAACCCCACGGCATTAGGTTGGGATGGTTCCGGCGACTGGGTCAAAGCAAAACACGATCTTGCCAAGATATATGATGGCATTACGGATCCAACGGAACGAGATCTTCGAATGTCTCGCGTGAACTTCCGAATGGGACTAGGGGCCATCACAGGTGATAAAGATAGAGATGGTTTCGCCTTTGATAATGTACGAATTGGTAACCGGACCAGAACAGTCCTTCTCGAGAACTTTACAAGTATGGCTGGAACGAATATATATAAAGATCAGAATGATGCTATTAATAGCCTTGCAAAGGGACTTAATGAAACTGAGTTAGTGGTAGTTACGTATCATACCTCTTTCGATGGCACCGATGCCATTAATCAGTTTAACCCTTCAGATCCTGGTGCGAGAGCATTATACTATGGTGTTTCGGAGAATCCACGGGTAGCTATCGATGGAGTAACTAACCCTCCGGGAGAAAACTTAACCGGTGATCAATTGCTTTTTGAGAATTGGGGAGAGAAATTCTATCGTAAACAATCCTTGCAAATCGCACCGTTTGATATTGCTATAACATTAGGCGAAGAAGATGGCAAGCTTAAGATAACTGCCGATATGACAGCAACTACTAATGAAATCAGTGATGATTTTGTGGTTCACGTTGCGGTTATCGCAGACTCAATCTCAGCAAACGAATTAGGTGTTACGGCAAATACAACTGAAACCATGTTCTATAGCCCATTAATTCAGCTCTTACCGAATGCGGCTGGAGTTAAATTTGAACTCGATGGTGCAGGATTGGCAAGTGGTGATGAACGACAAGTAGAGCTGTTATGGAATCCGTTTGAATTACTTGATCCTACCAATTCTGATATCACAGAATCGAAACTACGTGTAGTGGTCTTTATTCAGGATGAGGTTAGCCGATCGGTACACCAGGCAGATTATATGGATGTAACCGGCTTAGATCTGGTATTGGCAGTTGAAGACCAGCTTGGTGTGGGTGAGGTTACCCTCTACCCTAACCCGGCCAGTAATCGATTGAATATTCAGTTATCAAGTCCGCTTATTGAGGAGCAGAAGGCTATTATCTTCGATAATACCGGTAAACGAATGGAGGAAATACGATTCAATGCCGGCCAGGATCGACTCGAATTGAATACATCAGAATATACCCCAGGTATATATCTGCTCACCATGCCAACAAATCAAGGCTCAGTGATCAAGCGATTCATTATAAGTCATAAATAGATAAGTAAAACCTATAAAGGAGGTGTTTCATCGTGGAACACCTCCTTTTTTTATTATAGCCACATAATTAGAAGGACTATCAAGGAATAGAATGGCCTACTTGAAGTGTAGCATCCGGGCGCATTAATAAAATAAGAAGTAGATTATAAGACGAGGCCAGATAAATAGAACTAATCGTACTTTCGATTAAATATCTCCGACCAAACGAATGCTTTAGCGGCTCCGTTTTGCTCATTGATGATATTCAAATAGTCAACCGATTCTTTTTCCTGAATCTTGTATTTATCATCGCGTTTAAAAGACAAAACTTTACGCTTTATATCCATTGTATTAGGCTCAGCTAAACGTTCAGAACCGAAAGACTTCGGGTATTTCATTTCGCCAGCGATAGAATCCATCTCATCTAATGCATAACTCGGTTGAGGACGATTTTCTAAAGAAGGCGCAGGATCAAACTCCGGATAATCATTGGTTGGCTCTTCAATAGGACGTGGGTCCGCCACGGGTTTGGGTTGTGGAACACCCGAAAGTTCTCGCAAAATTTCTTCAAAGGATAATGGTGCCTCTTCCTTCTTTGCCGTGGGCGCCTCAATAGGCGCTGACTCAGATGCCCGGTCCTCCTCAACTACGCGGCGCACCGGTCGTTGCGCAGGTTTTGCTGCGGGCTTCTTTTTCTTACCAAATACACGGCTTAATAGGTATATAGCGCCTAAAACCAAATAGTATATTATATTACCATTATCGTCCATGGTTCAAATGTACATAATTTTAAGATTCGCATTCATACACCCTATTTTTTTGATCGAAAAATATCAATCTGAGCCTAAACTTCCACTTAATATTATAAATTTGCTCACTTTCACGAACCCTAATCTAATACCACTGCATGGAACTTTCCCGCCTCGAAATTAAAGGCTTTAAGAGCTTCGGAGATAAGGCTGTTATCAATTTCGACAAGGGAATAACAGGCATAGTTGGCCCAAACGGCTGCGGAAAATCGAATGTGGTAGATGCCATCCGATGGGTTCTTGGCGAACAGAAGACCTCTATGCTGCGTTCGGAAAAATTGGAGAACATTATTTTTAATGGCACCAAAAACCGGAAACCTACGCAAATGGCTGAGGTTACCCTTACTTTCGATAATACCAAGAATATTCTTCCAACGGAGTATTCATCGGTTACCGTAACGCGCAGATATTATCGTTCGGGCGATAGTGAGTATGAATTAAACGGCGTCCCTTGTCGACTAAAAGATATTACCAACCTCTTCCTCGATACTGGAATTGCATCAAACAGCTATGCGATCATCGAGCTTAAAATGGTAGACGACCTGCTAACCGATAAAGACAATTCTAGAAGAGGCTTATTCGAAGAGGCTGCCGGCATTTCCAAATTCAAAAAAAGAAAGAAAGAAACACTGCGCAAGCTTGCCGGTACCGACGACGATCTGGACCGGGTAGAAGACCTCCTGTTTGAGATCGAGAAGAATTTGAAGTCCCTCGAAAAGCAGGCAAGACAAACCGAACGATATTACAAGCTCAAAGAAGAATATAAAGAAACCAGTGTTGCGCTCGCTCGCAAAACGGTAAGTGAACACCGCACTGTTTTCAATAATCTTACCAAGCAAATTGAAGTTGAGAACGACAAGAAAATCGAACTTAACAAGAAAGTATCTGCCAAAGAATCTCAGATTCAAGCCCTTAAAAAAGCGTTGGTTGAGCGAGAGAAAACACTCTCCGAAGTTCAGAAAAAACTGAACGAACATGTTAATCAAATTAGGCAATACGAGAGTGATAAAAAGATTAAGAACGAGCGGCTTCGTTTTCTAAACGATAAGAGCGATTCTCTCCAGGAACAGTTAGAGCAGGATAAAAAAAGTAATGAGAGAGCGTCATTTAGCCTCCAGGGTCTACAGCAAGAAGTAGAAATTGCAGATCGTCAGCTCAAAGAGTCAAAAGATAAACTACTTGAATTACAAGAGGTTAAACAAGAGCACGAGGAAAAGTTAACCGGAGTAAGGAAAGAGCACGAAGCTTTAAATGCCTTGCATAATCGCGTGCAGGAGGAGGTTTTCCAGATGAAGAAAACACTGGAGATAAATGAGATTCAGATCAGCGCATTAAAGCAGCAGCTGGAAAAAGCGGCATCCGATAGTTCGGAACAATCGGCAAGCGTGGTTGAATTTGAGAAAAAACTGGATGCCCTCTCAAAACAAATTAACGCCAAGCGAGATGAGCTTCAAAAAGTAGAAGCAGCAGAAGAAAAGCTTAAGCAGGAAATCCATGATAATCAGAGTACAGTAGAGTTAATTAAGGATGAGCTCAATGAGATTAACCGAAAACTCGATTCCAAGACGAATGAATACAACCTTACAAAATCACTGGTTGATAATCTCGAAGGTTTTCCCGAAGCCATTCGCTTTCTCAAAAAGCAGGGCTGGAATAAAAAGGCTCCGCTCCTCTCCGACCTCATTACCTGTAGCGACGAGTATCGTATTGCTGTAGAAAACTATCTAGAACCCTTGCTAAACTATTATGTTGTCGACACGCCAGAAGATGCCTTTAAGGCTATAAATTTACTGAGCGATGCATCACAGGGCAAGGCCAATTTCTTTGTTCTCGATGATTTCGCCAAGTATAAAAGCACACCCAGCAAGCTTTATGAGAATGCATCTCCGGCCTCGGAGATTATGGAGTATGAAGAGAAGTATAAGCATTTAATCGCCTATATTCTGGATACTGTCTATCTTATTGATGGCGATGAAAAAAGCATTCCTGCTGACCCTGAATCGATCTTTATCACGAAATCTGGAAAGGTAACGCGTAGGAAGTTTAGCATCTCCGGAGGCTCCGTTGGGTTATTTGAAGGTAAAAGGATTGGTAGAGCTAAAAACCTCGAAAAGCTTGATAAGTCTATTAAAGATTTAACCAAACAACGCGATAAGGTCACTATAAGCCTAAAGAGTACCCAAGAAGAGTTAATCGAGCTCGAAAAAAACTCTAACAAAGAGAAAATAGATGTTTTAGCGGCCGAGTTGGCGCAATTGAAAGAAGAGAATGTATCTGTACAAACCCGACAGGATCAATTCTCGCAAATGATTTCACAAGCCGACACGACCAAGGAAGACCTGCTCGGTAAAATTAAACAATTAGAGACGTCCTCTAAAGAACTACCAACCCGACTCCAGGAGCAAGAGAAAGAACTCACAAGGTTAGATGAAAAGTTAGCAAATATTAAAGCCGACCTGCAACTTCAGGAGGAGCTCTACGCCGATCAAAGCAAGGCTTTTAATGAAGAAAATATTAAATATCACCAAAAAGAGAATCGTGTTAATTCGTTAAAACAAGAAATTAGTTTTAAGCAGTCGACCTTCGATACGAGTAAAGAGCGAATTGATCAGAATAAAAACAATCTTGTTGAAAACGAGAAGGAAATAAAGAAGCTCATCGAAACCGCAGAGGAAGCCGATGAGAGTTTAATTGGGATGTACAGCACCAAGGAGGGCTTAGAGAAAGAAGTAAACGAAGCTGAAAAGAACTATTACGCCGCTCGCGGTAATATCGATGAACAGGAACAGGATGAGCGAAAACTACAACATCAGCGGGAATCGATCGATGGATTATTGCTAGAGCTCCATAACAAACTCAATGAAACAAAACTTGAGCTTAGCAGCATAAAGGAGCGTTTATCTGTCGAATTTGAAATTGATATTGATACCATATTAAAAGAGAATGTTGAGCAAGAAGATGAGCGTACTGCCGATGAGTTAAAAGAGGCTGTAAACAAGATTAAAGAACGTATTGAGCGAATTGGGCCTATTAACCCAATGGCACTTGAGGCATTCGATGAAATCAAGGAGCGCTTTGAATTTATTACGGTCCAAAAAGAAGACTTGCTAAAAGCAAAAGAATCGCTCTTAACCACAATCGGAGAAATCGATTTAGTAGCGAAAACTACATTTCTCGATGCTTTTAAGCAGATTGAGCAGAACTTTATTAAGGTATTCCGATCGTTATTTACCGAAGAAGATGATTGTGATTTAATCTTAATGGATCCCGAAAATCCTTTGGAATCTGCTATCGATATAATTGCAAGGCCAAAAGGCAAAAAGCCTCTTAGTATTTCACAGCTATCAGGCGGCGAAAAGACCTTAACGGCTACCTCCCTCCTGTTTGCTATTTACCTCCTTAAACCTGCCCCATTCTGTATCTTCGATGAGGTAGATGCACCATTAGACGATGCTAATATCGATAAGTTCAATAATATCATTAAGAAATTCTCGAATGAGTCGCAGTTTATTATCGTTACGCATAATAAACGTACCATGGTAAGCACCGATATAATTTATGGCATCACAATGGTAGAACAAGGCGTTTCTCGAGTTGTGCCCGTAGATCTTAGGGAGTTGGAGTAATTTTTGTTGAGATAGCCAACATTTACTGTATTGCTCCGTTATATATAATGTTAGATTTTCTTATTTAATGCTGTTACCTTCTTAACCGTTACAGTATTAAACCATACTAAACCAAGTATATCAACATTATTATCATGATTAATTTTAAAACATTTCGTCGTAGATGGCTTAATTCAAAATTCCGGCAAGAAGGAGTTGATCAGGAAAACTATAAGAAGCATTTCCAGTTAGCTATTATTAATCTCGAGCAAAATTTGATTGAAGAGCGTATCCCCGAATTGCGAAGGACTGCTTAATTCTTTAGATCATCAATCGAGGAAAGTCTACCATCTAATATCTTAACGATAGTATTTCTGAGCTGAAGTACGTTGTCGAAGCTATTATTTGTAAGGATAATGATAGTAATTTTGGTACTCAGTTGCCTTTCAAGGTAGGTTCTGAAGCCACATAATTCACCGGTATGGTAAACGAATTTGCCGTTCAAGTTATTCCCTATCTCCCAGCCGTAACCATATCGACGTTCCCTTCCGTTCGACAATACCACTGGCTCATACATTAGCTGCAAAGACGAGTCACTTAAAAACAAGCCGTTATTTAATATTTCAGTCCAATTAAATAAGTCTCGCGCTGTTGCGTAAACTCCACCATCGCCCACGGTAAGCAAATTATAATCATTCAGCTTGTATTTGCTCGTGAAACCTATTGTGCGTGGTTCTTGGGCATTATACCTACCATAAACAAAGCTATGGTTTAGATTTAGCGGTTCGAATATGTTGCTATTAAAAAATTGGTCGATAGTTGACCCCGAGGTTGATTGGACAACCAAAGCGAGAAGGACATAACCCGAATTACTGTATTTGAATTTGGTGCCGGGTGTATATTGAGGTCGCTTCTGGTCAATAATCAGCTTATACACATCCATGTTGGTTGTATTATCCAGCACCTGATCAAAGTCGTTCAAATAGTCGGGCACACCTGCGGTATGGGTTAGCAGATGATGGAGCGTAACTTTTCTATAGGCAGGTGGCATTAGGGGTAAAAACTTAGTTACAGGATCACTTAGCGAAAGTTGTCCCTGATCTCTTAATTTCATAATAGCCGCAGCCGTAAACTGTTTGCCAAGTGAGGCTAGGTAAAAAGGCAAGTCAGCATCGAGCGGTTCTTCACTAATAAAATTCGCCAGACCTAAGGTGTTCTCGTAAATAATCTCACCCTCCTGAGACACCAGAACAGAGCCGTTAAAGCCCAGTTCATCGTAATAACTGATAAGTAGATCTTCAATAATATCTCCTTTCGATAAAACAAAATTTGCATCGCGACCCTGACCGCTTACCGAAAAGATAAATGGTAAATTAAGTAAGAGAACACAAACTATAATGCGCCGCATTTCGAAAGAATTTAATTCTTATTCAAATATGCAAATTATTGAGAGAATATGGCTTCAGAGAATGGGTTAGAATTAAATGATTAAGCCTGCTCAATATGATTAAGGTAAACTACACAGCTCAGAAACTAATCCCTATATGTTTATACGAACGCTCTTGAATTTTGTGACAATTGCCTCTGATCTTGTCCATTTCGGACTACTACAAGGAGATAGTATAAGTATAGTTCAGCAGCAATTTATTGTTGTTTTCAAGCTACATATATCCAAAAAAGTCACTTAGATATTACCGAACTCTGCAGATAATAATTGAATCGGTTATCAATATTGCCCGGTTAACTATCCTGATTCATCGGATAATTTCCTTGGTAACAAACTAAATAAACCTTGCCTGCAGATAGCTTCGTTTTTATAGGTTTCATCAAGTATATTTGATCGTTACTGATCAAAACTTTTATTAGCAAATGCGATTCGCTATTATTTTTTTAAGTTTAGTATGTTACGCGAGTACGGTTGTCAGCCAGGCTATAGTCTATGAGAAATTTGATGTTGATGATGGTCTACCACAAAGCTATGTTTCCGATGTTGTTCAGGATCAATACGGTTTTATATGGATAGCTGCTTTAGATGGCATTGTTAAATATGATGGGCAACAGTTTACACCTTTTAACGTAGGGCTCAATTCAGAGAAAGGATTTGACCTGAGCACCTCTCAGGTTGTTGACTTATACCTGGATAATGAGGGCATGTTATGGCTGCTGCATTTTAATCAAGTGGTTGATCGCCTTAATCCAGCAACCCATAAAGTTGATAAAAATGTCTCACCCGCTATTAAGCTGAGTAAAGATGACTTACCTGTTATGATGGCTAAGAGTGATAAGCGATTCTATACGGATAACTCATCTGAACACTGGTTCTTTTTTGACAAGGAAGCTTACTTTCTTTTCGATAGCACCCTTTTGGAGAAAAATTTATTGACCAATATTGAAAATCTTCAGGAATCAAACCATATTGTATCATTTTGTTATTCGTCACCAACAGATTTGCTCCTTGCCACATATGAGTCCGTAATCTTGTACGACCTTAAGGAGCATAAAACAGACAAGATTGATTTCTCGATTGATCTCGTTGTTGACCAAGAAGACAGAATTTACAGCGACATTCTACAGCTCAACGATTCCATCTTTATAATATCGATAGAAGATAGATTGATTGAGTTCAACAAGGAAAATAAAACCGTTACTGAGCTTGCACTTCCACATCCCTATTTGCGCGAAGAAAAAAATATACTTCGCTCAAATAATGCCATTCAAGGTCTTCAGAAAGATTACTATGATCGGGCAATATTTGAATTGGATGGTAAGGTATATGAGTATGATGGCGCTGAAATTAATGTGCTATGGGTATACCCGTTTCGGGAGAACTATAATATCAATGTTATTACAGTTGATAAAACCAACTCGCTGTGGGTAGGCACAAACACAAATGGCCTATACAAAATCAACCTAAATCAGGGCCATTTTAGGTCTAATAAGTATGAGACCAATTTTATTGTTGATATTCTATTGCATGAATTTGACCTTCCGGTCGCTAAAATCCCGAATAATTGGTGGCTGAAAGCCTGGGCCTATGGCCTACGGTACGAATACAGCCTTAATGGAGATCTCTATATCACCCAGGAGTCATACGGCTATGGCCAGGATAGAGTGTTGTATAAGCTTGAAGGCAATAGTCTTATCAAGCTTAAAGCACCAAGCGATCCAGAGATGTACTTCACTGGTGTAGCCCTAGATGGCAGATACATTTGGGCCATAGATAATTATGGTTACCTGTTTAAATGGGATAATGATTACGGAAATCCTGTAATTACCAGATTTAAAGATATTGAAGGAGCAGACCAGGAGCGCGTCCTTGATCTGGTTACCGACAAGGATAACCTTTGGATTATATCATTGGAGAATAAACTGTACAAGCTTCAGGATTCAGAGATCGTCAAGGAATATTCACCAGGTGATTATAACTTTAGCCTTGTCGATCTGTGTCAGGATACATCCGATCCTGATCTCTTATGGATCAGTACTCTTGGTGGTGGCCTTATCAAATGGTCGAAGTCACTTGAGAAGACGATAAAAACCTACTCAGAAACTGATGGCCTGCCAAATAATAGTACCGTGAGTATTAAAATGGCAGCTGATGGCAAGCTTTGGCTTGCGACTTTCGATGGCCTTGCTTCATTTGATCCGATTACCGAGGAATTTATTAGTTATTCAACGGCAGATGGTATAATAGAAAGCGAGTTTAACAGGCACCATGGTTTTGAGTTGCCGGATGGCCGAATTGCTTTTGGAGGTACATTTGGTTATTCGATTTTTAATCCGCTTTCTACCACTAAAGAGCAAATTCAAACGAAGGTGGCCATTTCAACAGTAGCGATCAATAACGAAGCTGTTGAGTATAGTCCTACTGGAATCCTTAATAAGCCTATTAATGAGCTTGATGTTATAAAAATTGATCATACCATTTCGAGTATATCATTCGATGTGGCTATTGTACAATATACCAATGTAGAATGGAATAAGCTGCGTTATCAGCTTGATGGCTTTTCGAAGGGTTGGGTCGATTTGGGTAGAGATAGAAAAATCAGGTTTGAACAGTTGCCAACAGGCACCTATACCTTATACATTAATGCGTCGAATACTAATGGCATTTGGAGCTCTTACATTAAAGAACTTGCAATTATAGTACCACCACCACCCTGGTTCGCCTGGTGGGCATTAGTTCTATATGCACTATTAGCCCTATTTATTATAGCGTTTTACTGGCGTAGGTACAGAAATAAGATCAGACGCGAGCAAGAAGCAGCCTTTGCCAGGAAAGAAGCAGAACGATTACAAGAGCTTGATGAACTTAAAACGAGGTTTTTTTCGAATATTACCCATGAATTTAGAACACCACTTACGCTTATTCTCTCTCCCTTGGAGAAGGAAATAGAACGTGGTGCTCACAAACCCGAGGTGATGAAACTGCTAAAAAGCAATTACCGAAATGGCCAGCAACTGCTTAATCTAGTGAATGAATTATTAGATATAGGCAAACTAGACTCCGGCTCAATGCAATCTTTTAAATCAAGTGGCGATCTTGTTTCGTTCGTTCATTCATCATTAGATCAGTTTAGGTCTATTGCCGAGCAAAAAAACATAGACCTCACCTTTAAAAGCAATGATGGTGAAGGAAATTATTTATTTGATAAGGGATTTCTGGAGAAGATACTAAATAACCTATTAAGCAATGCTTTGAAATTCACCCCTGATGGAGGAAGGGTCGAAGTTTCACTAAGAACCGCTGCTACTGGACAGATTGAGCTCAGGGTTAAGGATACTGGTCGGGGAATAGCAAAAACTGAGCTCAATAAACTTTTTGACCGTTTTTATCAGGTTGATAGTGCCAGTACGAGACAACATGAGGGTACTGGCATTGGTTTGGCGCTGGTAAAGGAGTTGATTGATCTTATGGATGGTGAAATAAGCGTTGATTCTGAACTTGGAAAAGGTTCTGTATTTACAGTTACCTTAAGGCTTGAGCGAATAAACCAGGTCGAGAATAAGGTCTTAAGCACAACACTCCAGCGCTATTCCAACCAGATTACTATACCAGAAGATACCTTGATTATGGTTGTGGAAGATAATGATGAATTGAGAAAGTTTATTGTTGACAGCCTTGGTGATAAATGGCAAGTGCTTGAGGCTGCAGATGGCCTTGAAGCTGAAGAAATAATCTATAATCAATTGCCTGACCTGATTATTTCTGATGTAATGATGCCCGGTATTGATGGTTACGAACTATGCCGAAGGGTTAAAAATGATTTACGTACAGGACATATCAACTTTATCATCCTTTCAGCAAAAAGTGCTCAGGAGTCAAAAATTAAAGGCCTGAATGCAGGCGCTGATGATTATCTAACCAAACCTTTTCACGCCAATGAGCTTGAATTGCGGGTTAATAATGTTCTTAAAACACAACAAGAATTAAGAGAACATATGCGCTCCTTGGTTTTTCCATTAACTCCTGGTAAAGAGATTTCTAATGTAAAGGATGAATTTGTTCGTAAAGCCTACTTAATAATTGATCAAAATTTAACCAATTCATCTTTTGGAGTTGAATATCTGGCAAGGGAATTAAATATGAGTAAGAGTACGCTGAACCGGAAACTTAGGTCAATTCTCAAAACCTCAGCCAATGAGTTTGTCCGGAATTACCGATTAAAGAAGGCAGCAATCTATATATCTTCTGGCCATGAGATTTCCAGAGCAGGGTATGAGGTCGGATTCGAAAGTCCATCATATTTCAGTAAGTGCTTTAAAGAAGCCTTTGGCAAGTCGCCATCGGAGTATTTGGCTACAGTATAGCCAATTTGAGTCATTTTGACCCGAAATTTACATTCTATGCCTTGTTATTGATAATCTTTCCCCATTATCCTTGATAGTATTGTAATAATTGTTTGGATAGACCAAGACATTTTTTAACAACTAACAATACTATGAAGAAACTATTTTATTTAGCTGTGTTTGTAACCCTAGGACTTTGGAGTTGCAAGGAGGATGAAGTAATGATCAATGCCCAAATTGAAACCAATAATGCGACAGATATTGGATCTGATAGAGCAACGGTGGGTGGATCCACTACATCAGATTTTGACATAAAAGTAATTAGTCGCGGTGTGGTCTATAATACTACCGGCAACCCAGAGATAAGTAAAGATATTGCCGTTGATGCAGGTTCAGGCTTAGGTTCGTTTACTGTAAATCTGGTTAACCTGGATTCAGATACTGAATATTTTGCTCGGGCTTACGCCACAACAGACCAGGGAACGGCCTATGGCAACTCAATAACATTCACAACATTACCCAAGCCTTTTGAAGTGATTAGTCATGATCCAGCAGATAATGCTACTAATGTAGCTGTAGATAAAAAGGTGAAGATTGTTTTTTCATCAGACATCGATATCCCATCTATTAGTAATTCAACATTTTCTATGACAAAAAGTAATGGTGAATCTGCGGGACAAAGTACTTTAGAGATAGACGGTGGTGAAATGGTAGTAAACCATAGTAGCGATTATTTATCGGGAGAAGAATACACGATTCGTTTAACAACGGGTATGAAAAGCACAAAAGGTGTAAATCTTGAATCACCATATGAATTTTCATTTAGTATAGTTGATAATACCGCACCGGAAGTTACCACTGTTTCCGTTCCATCAGGACAGATTAATGTTGACGTTTCCTCATCATTTCAGGTCACCTTTACTGAGCCGGTAACCAATGCGAGTGCTCAGAATATTAGCTTAACCAAGGTAAGCTCGGGAGGGAATATTGCATCTTCTATTACTACTTCTGGCAGTGTAGTTACCATTTCTCCAAACGCAAACCTGCAGGGAAGTACTTTATACAGTTTGAAAATACCTACATCAATCGAAGATTTTTCGGGAAACAAGCTGCAATCCAGTAAAGAAGTAAGCTTTACAACTGAAAGCTTATATTTTTCTTTACAATCTACTAATCCCGAGGCTAATGCAACAGATATTGATATTGAGCAAGACATTGTACTCACCTTTAGTGCCAACATAGACCCTTCTACTGTTAACAAAAATTCAGTTTGGTTATCGGGCTTCGGCCATGTTGATGGTGTCGTTCCTGCAACTTATTCAGTTAGCGGAAATAAAGTGACCATGAACCCCAACAGTCCTTTATATGAAGGACGATCTGAGTACATTATTCTAGTTGATAAGACCTTGATAAAGGATGTTGACGGAAATTCTCTCGATGCCAATGTTAACCAAACCTTTAAAACAGAGGTAGTTAGTGAGAAGTATTATTATAGCATCCGAGTAAAGACAACCCAGGGAAGTGGTCAGGCGCTTACTGCCAATGGCAGCAGTGATGTAATTCTCTTCAATTGGAATAACTTCAGCTCACAAATATGGGAATTTAAGAAGAATGGGGAATTTTTTGAAGTAAGGAACCTGGCCATAGGAGACTCAAAGTTGGTAACGCTGGGAGCTGACCCAACACAGTTTGCCGCTTTTATGGGTGGGCTTGATAATAACGGTAATCCCTACGGCAATCAACTAATAAGTTTTACAACCACTTGTGAAACATGTCCAAGCAATACTGTAAATATCCATAATTACTTTACCAATTCAACCTACAGTTTGAGCAATCAGACCCTTAAAATGGTGAATACAGGTAGCCCCTGTTGCCAGGCCGACCATCTCTGGAAATTAGAAAGACTTAACAAAATACAATAAAGAAGCCGCTTAATAGTTCATGGGATTGGTATTTAGCAATTGCGGTACCAATCTCCATGACTGTTCTTTAGTTTGATTGTTTAAACATAAAGAAAAACTACTTTTGCTCAACGCCTAAGGTATCGAGTTCTGGTAATGTTATTGATACGAAACGTAAACCCTATATAAATGTATAAGAATCACAAACTTCAATTGATATCTGGTCTTATCGTCTTTTTTTGTTTCGCTCATGCCAAAGGTGTGGCGCAAGTGAATACAAGTCAGAAAGCCAATTACAAAGCCAAGTCCTTAAAAGACGGCAGCTATTATAAAACAGTCTATGACAACGGATATGTTGTCCTCCGTGACGGCAATAAGCTTGAAGGGCAGATTTCTTTATACGGGCAGGATTATGATAACATCTATTCTATTCGACTTAAGACCAACACAGGTGAGAAATATGACTTCATGCCACGTAGTCTTAGTGAGTTTGGTTTAGCTAATTCTACTGTTAATGATACGCCGGGTTTATTCAGTTGGACAAGCAAGCAAACAACTACCGAGAAGCCCACCAATAGTTTAATCAATCCAATTGGCACAAAAAGTAAACCAAGACTTGGGTATGCTTCCTTTGGGTATGTTAAACTAAAATCAGGTGATTTGATTGAAGGAGAAGTATTTATTAATGAATCCAGTGGTAAGATTAAAAATATCGAGGTCAAAGGCGCGGATCGAAAAAAGGTTAAGTTTGATATTGCCGAAATATCTAATTACGGTGTAAAGGTCTATAAGGATGAGAAATTCGATGGTGCCTGGTCTGTTATCAAGTGGAAAACAAGTGCTTATCAAAGTTCATTTAGCAGTAATAAATCGGTAGCGTTAAAGGGTTATGTTGAGAAGAACTCTGGTCAGATAGTAGAAGGATATCTTCAACTTCTAAAAAAGGCAGATGTAATCAACCAGATAAATGTCAGTCAGTTAGCAACAATGAAAAAACCAGAGAAAATCGGTGCTACTGAAATTAAATCTTATGGAATAAAATTCACTATTAAGGAATACTACGACTATTTGGCAGCAAATACTTCCAAATCAATAGAGACCATACCTCCTTACCAACGTTTTTATGCGGGGTCAATCTTGCTAGATGATGGAACATTTCTGGAAGGGTTAGTTGCCAGAGCTTCATGGAATATTGATGGTGATATGTTATTCGCCAAAGATGAGTCTTCACTTGTGCAAGGTTTCAATTTTGAGCATGTGGAGGACGTGATCCAAAACATCAAGTTTGAAGATCAGCGGGCTTATGATCAGTATGTCTATGATGTAACACATGTGAAAGGGTATTTAAAGGACCCTGATCCTTTTTGGATATATGAGAGCAAGAACCCCGAAAATCCGACAATTTTTAAAACGAAATATCAGCCCGGTTATGTCATTTTGACTTCGGGTGAAGAGATTGTTGGTTCTCTGCAAGTATCATCGCAGGGCACAATTGTAAAATATAATATGCAACAGGGCGATGCTAAGGCAGTAAAATATCCTTCGAAAGAAGTTAAAGAACATGGTCTGGTCATTCATAATGCTAAGACCGCCTTTGCCGAGAAGCTATATTCTGAACAAAGACCAGGTTTCATTGTTTTAATGTCTTCCGGAGAAATTGTTGAAGGAAGCCTTCAGGTTGTCAAGGAGTACAAAACAGATCGTTTATCTGATGAAGGTGTTTTAGTTACAACTTTTATTGTTAATGGCACCTCTTATGAGGAACCGAAGATCAAATATTACGGCTTGCAAGATGTCCCCGTCAGAGAGCTTACCGAGGATGGCATAGTCGTTTATGAGGACAAAAGGATGAATTTTAATCCTGGATCATTTAGCTATAATGGCCAAGAGATGAAAGGCTATGTTGCCTGGGCTCCACAAATGGAACCAGGGAAAGATGATGCGATATTATTTGCTGAATCGCTTGATAGCAAGGCTAATTTGTATTACCTCGATAAAGGCGTAAGTAATATTAAACAGGAGATAGAAGAGGAATTTGCGGCATATGATCCAGCTGACAATAGTTTCCTCCTGACCAAAACAACGGCAACTGAAGTAGCAACAAATGGACATTTGATAATGGCGGACGGTAGCAAGCTTGAGGGTCAGGTTGAGATGTCATTCCCTCCCAAACTTTGGTTTGCTACTGAACTTAAAATCACGAGATCGGATGGTACTGTAGAGAACTATATGGCTGATGGCTCGGTCGCTTCAGTGTATCTTGTCGTTGATGGCAAGGAGAAACGATTCCAATACTTTGATAAGAGTTTTGTTGAAGTATTACAACAGGAAGGTGATTGGATACATTTTAAGAATCCTCATCCAACTACACCAACTTTTTGGAGTGACGTAGCCAATAGTATGCTGCAATCGGCTGCAGCAGCTGGTCAGGAGCAACTTGATAAAGAGATCGCTAAGGTAGCCGTGGCTGCTTCTTTAGAGGGCAAAGAAAATCTCGCTGAGTCAGCAGCAAATTTCTTGGAAAGGGAAAAAACAGATTATTCTAATGCAGAATTCTTAACCATTTATGCGGATGAACATATACTTTATAATACCAAAAGCAATCGACACGCCATGTACATCCCTAAAGTGAATTTTAAGCAACTGGATGGTGAGTTAATGGGTTCTTTGGCCTATCTGAACATGGCTTCTGAAGAACAAAAAGGACTTAAGAAAATGAATAACCCGATGGTTACCATGAAGTTCCTTCAAGAAGTTTTTAAGTAAAAACTATTATTTAGGTGAGATTCCTCCTTTTGGGATGTATATTGAGTTTTGCCGTTACGGGTAGAGCTCAGTTTAGTTCAGACGAACTTAAGTATGTCATTGTCATGGGTAACCAGGTCAGGATGGCCTCGGATATGCTTGATCGAGACTCCAAAGAAGAAGTGAAGTATGGCTCAAATATATCTGCCCTTGAAACCCTTCATAGAGCAGATTACCAAATGCTTGCGGGAAAAATCAATAATGCCATTGGCTCTTATTACGGTGCACTTAGTTACTATTTGCCTCGCGAAGAAGCAGGTGATGATAAAGAGATAACCCCAGTTACAGTTTTCTCTATATCCTCTAGAAAGGACAAGAGGCTCACTTATGCCGAGGTGTTAATGCGCGAAGTTATGCAAGGAAATTGGTCTAAGGATGATTGGTTTACAATTTCGCGTGCCTTAAATGGTATTGCAATATATTATCATCAGCAGGGCAATTTATTGGTGGCCGAGAAGCTATACCTACAGGTTCTGAACATAAGAGGGACTCAGGGTAGCAAAACAAGTGAGCATTATGTTGCGGCTTTGCATAATCTGGGGGTCTTAAGAAAGGATCAGGGAAGGTATAACGCCTCTGAGGACATATTGAAGTATGTCATAAGCTTTCTAAAAGCAAAAAGAAGTGTTAATTCTTCGCAATACATTGTTGCCTTAAACAACCAGGCAATGCTTGAAGCAGAAATCGGTAGACTGGAGAAAGCCAATGGCTCAATTGACCAAATTTTGCTAAATCAGGATAAAATAATATTTAGTAGTTCTTCCTATGACCTATCCAGGATAAAACTTAACCTTAGTCTATTGCAGCTGGAGAAGGGAGATGTGGAGCAGGCATATAGTACTATAACTAAACTAATTGCAGCATACCCAGTAGAAAAGCGAAATAGAAATATTGACTTGCTCTTAGCAGAATTGTATCAGAGAAAGATTGAGCTAAGCATGAACCCTTCCGCAGTATCCTCTGAAATATTAAACGACTTAGCCACAAAAATTGGCAAAAGACTTGGCGAAGAATCAATGATGTACGCCGATGCTCGTATATTGCTAGGTGATTATTATCTGAAATACTCAAATTTTGCGAAAGCAAGTGAAGCTTATGATCAAGCTGCCGTTATAAAGATTACTGAACTTGGCAAGGAACATCTTGATTACCTTAAAATTGTTAATAAACAGGCCCTTACCTACTGGGAAATGGGTGAATTACAGAATGCCTATGTAAGATTTGAAGTAGCAGCGAAGACCTACCTAGGAATAATTGATAAATTCTTTTATAATATGAGTGAAAAGGAGAAATTCAAGTTCTGGCAAGCCATTAGTCCTGAAATAGATCTGTTCTTTAATTTTGCGGCTGAAAATGCCACTACTAATCCGGAAGCCGTTCGCCTGGCCCTCGAAGTAAGACTAATTACCAAAGGCTTACTTCTAAATAACTCGAATAAAATCCTTAACGCAATTAATGAAACTAATGACCAAGAGCTAAAAAAAATGTATTCCGACTGGGTGTCGATTAAGAAAGATCTCTCGACATATTATAGCTTTGGTGAAATTGCCTTAAAGGAAATGCAAATAGACATTCCTTACCTTGAAGAGACCGCAAACTCACTTGAAAAAAAGATTAATTTAAAGGCCTCCGGAGCTTTTGTAGTAAATGAAAAACCCGTTGGTTCTGAACAAATTATTAGTGCCTTGCAAAACGACGAAGCGGCAGTTGAAATAATTCGATTAAATGGACAAAATCCGAAATATGGCGCCTGGGTTATAGGTAGCCAAGCTTTGCAGTTTATAATGATAGATGAGGCCGAGGAATTGGAGTCAAAAATGATTAGATACTACAAGAATATGATTAGACTTAAAAGAGCTGATAACCTTTCGTATGATGCCTTTTGGTCTGTAATTGCAACAAAGATTAATAATTATGCGAAACTTTATGTATCAGTCGATGGGGTATATAATCTTATCAACCTTAATTCACTGCAAAAAGATGGTCAATTCGTCATTGAGGAGCAAATAATTGAACTGGTGCCTAATTCAGGTTCAATCGTGAGGCCTGCACAAGAGCAAGAACTTACGAGTAAAGCACTCCTGATTGGTAATCCCACATTTTCGGAGCCAAGTATCACCCCTTTACCGGGAACAGCCATAGAGTTGCAGAAAATTTCTGAGCTTTTGAGCGGCAATTCAATTGATACAGAAGTATATACTAAAGAGGCAGCATCAGAAGATGTCTTAAAGAAAAGCAGCAATCCGGCGATTGTCCATATTGCCACGCATGGGTTTTTCATAGGTGATAAACCCACCAAAGAAGCAATTATTGCTGGCAGTTCGATCAAATCTGATAACCCTCTGTTAAGATCAGGTTTGTTACTCGCTGGGGCAGGTGCGGTGAATATGGAAGATCAGGCCAAAGACGCCGATGGTATTTTTACAGCCTATGACGGTATTAACCTGCCACTTTTACAAACAGAACTGGTCGTCTTGTCTGCCTGTGAAACAGGAACCGGAGAGGTTGTTAATGGAGAAGGTGTTTACGGACTCTCACGTGCTTTTAGCGTCGCGGGTGCGCGTCACGTTGTTTTAAGTCTTTGGAAGGTTGATGATACAGCCACCCAGCAGCTCATGACCATG
This sequence comes from uncultured Cyclobacteriaceae bacterium, assembly GCA_965368405.1. Taxonomy (GTDB): domain Bacteria; phylum Bacteroidota; class Bacteroidia; order Cytophagales; family Cyclobacteriaceae; genus S012-113. Next base: position 4,689 of record CBDUMS010000028.1, on the reverse strand, counting down.
TTTTACACGAATTGGCTTAATGGTGAAGACATCAAACTTGCTTTTTTGAACGCCCAGTTGGCTCTAAAAGAAAAGTTTCCAGCACCATACTATTGGTCAGCTTTCGTGATGATTAATAATAACTAGTTGCTTAATCCACAACGGCATATGCCTTACCCCGGTTCAATCCGCTCTGGCAGTTCTGCCAATACGATAAATATATCTTATGAAAGTCATGGGAACTTGGAAATATATTACATGCTTAACTCTACAATATCAACTCCCCTGACCGCTTACCGAAAAGATAAATGGTAAGTTAAGTAAGAGAACACAAACTATAATGCGCCGCATTTCGAAAGAATTTAATTCTTATTCAAATATGCAAATTATTGAGAGAATATGGCTTCAGAGAATGGGTTAGAATCAAATGATAAAACCTGTTCAATATCATTAAGGATAACTACATATCTCAGAAACAAATCCCTATTTTTGTTCGCTTATACGAGCCTTCTGATTTTTTAAATTAAGCAGTGAGTAAGCCTACCTATTTTATTATTGACTTTGACAGCACTTTTACACAGGTCGAAGCATTGGACGAGTTGTGTAAGATTTCTCTAAATGGTCGAGATGACAAAGAAGATATTTTGCATCAGATTCAAGAAATTACAGATCGTGGTATGGAAGGTAATCTTTCGCTACGGCAGTCTCTTGAAGAGCGTATTTTATTACTTCAGGCCCATAAAGATCATCTTGAACCGTTAATCTTAAATCTTAAAAAGCTTGTTACAAAGTCATTTATCCGGAATAAGGCTTTTCTAATTGAAAATAGCGACCAGATTTATATACTCTCCAACGGCTTTAAAGAGTTTATAACACCCGTTGTCGAGGAATATGGAATTAAAGCTGATCATGTATTGGCAAACTCATTCACCTTCGACTCAGAAGGGAATATTACAGGCTTTGATAAGGATAATGTTTTAAGCGAAAATCAAGGAAAAGTTAAGACAGTTGCCGGGCTTAACCTTAGTGGGGAAGTAAATGTAATTGGAGACGGCTACACCGACTATGAAATAAGAGCTGCAGGTAAGGCAGATAACTTTTTTGCTTTTACCGAAAATGTGTCCCGTGCCAGTGTTGTGGCAAAAGCAGATTACGTGGCCCCAAGTCTCGATGAAGTATTATATATTAATAAAATGAACAAGAAACTCTCCTACCCAAAACACCGAATAAAAGTATTACTACTCGAAGGTATACATAATGATGCTGCCAAGAAGATGCGCGAGGAAGGTTATACAGTTGAATTAATATCGACCGCCCTAGACGAAGATGAGCTTTCAGAAAGAATAAAGGACATATCAATTTTGGGAATTCGCTCTAAGACCCAGATAACCAAGCGTGTACTCGATAATGCGCCACGACTTATGGCCATTGGTGCTTTCTGTATTGGAACCAACCAAATCGATCTTATCGAATGTCAGCGTAAAGGAATTGTAGTGTTTAATGCTCCATACAGCAACACAAGATCTGTTGTGGAGCTTGCTATCGCTCAAATGATCTTGCTTTTCAGAAATATCCCTGATAAAACGATGACGATGCATCAGGGAAAATGGAATAAATCGGCTCAAAATAGTAATGAGATTCGAAATCATTCCCTGGGTATAATCGGCTATGGCAATATCGGTTCACAGTTATCGAATCTGGCTGAGTCCATGGGTATGAAAGTGTACTATTACGACATCGAAGAAAAGCTTGCCCTCGGAAATGCCACTAAATGCAATAGCCTCTCTGAGCTTTTGGGTGTGGCCGAATTTATCTCGCTACATGTTGATGGACGACCCGAGAACAAAAACATGATCGGCGAGCAAGAGTTTGCGCAAATGAAAGATGATGTAATATTCATTAACCTGAGTCGTGGCGATGTGGTAGACATAGACGCACTAGCCAAACATATAGACTCGGGAAAAATTAGGGGTACTGCAGTGGATGTTTTTCCGAAAGAACCCAAGAATAACAAAGAGCCATTCGATTCGCCTTTGATTGGGAAACCAAATACCATATTAACACCTCATATTGGAGGTAGCACTCACGAAGCGCAGGTTAATATCGCATCTTTTGTTCCTGAAATGATTATTAGTTACATAAATTCAGGAAGCACTGCTGCTAGTGTTAATTTCCCTCGCTTACAACTTAGAGTGGTAGAAAAAGGACACCGGCTTATTCATATTCATAGAAACGAAGCAGGCGTTCTTAGTAAAATCGATCAGTGCTTGGCCTCCCATGGTATCAATATTATGGGTCAGTACTTAAAAACCAACGAGACCATTGGCTATGTTATTACGGACATTGATAAGGAATACTCCAAGTCCATTTTAAATGAACTTAAAGCAATTAACGGCTCGATCAGAGTAAGAGTTCTCTATTAACTCGTTGGAAGCTCCAGAAGCCTTATAATGAACGCAGCATCTTAAGCTGGCGGCGAAGTCCATCTACTTTTTCTTGAGCAGAACTGATTTTCTCGTTTACTTCTTTGCGCAGTTTATCTGTGGATTTCGATTGTGCAAAGAACTCTAGATTATTCTGCCATAGGGCAATATCATCTTCCAATTTGTTGATCTGTCGGCGTACCGATTGTTCCTTGTGATAGAGATCCGATTCAGAGTGCTGTCCACCTGCCAAGTCATTAAATTCTGCTTCCAGACTTATTTCTGTTTTCTCCTTTATGTTAAGAACCGTTAGCTCATTTAAATAATTGGCAACAGCGGTTTGAAAGTCTTCTTTAACACTATTAATATTCTTCCTGGGCACATAGCCAGCGGCTGCAAAAGACTCACGCAATTCGTTAAACTTATCGAGATTCTTATCGGCATCCTTTACCAATGCCTCAATTTGCTTGATAATATCTTTTTTGGCTTTGAGGTTATCCTTGTACTGATCCTGACTGGACTTCATCCCTTTCCGCCTGTTATCAAAGAACTCATCGCAGGCGGCCTTGAAATCATCGAAAAGCTTTTTCCGCATTTTTTCAGGCACTGGCCCTACCTCCCGCCAATCATTCTGAATTTTCTTTAGCTCATTGGCTGTTTTATCCCAATCATCGCTATCCTTAAGCTTTATAGCCTTCTCTAATAATTCTTGCTTTTTCACAAGGTTTTGATCCCGCTCAGCATCTAATTTCTTAAAGAATTTATGCTTGTTGCTGAAGAACTTCTTAAAGGAACGCCAAAATGCACGATTTATCTCCTGTGCTTTCTCCTTCGGCAAGCCACCAACGGCGTCCCACTCCTTCTGCAAGGCGAGTAGTTCCTTTGTTTTAGTATTCCACTCCTTTATCCGATCGGAATCGAATTCTGAAATTGGTTGAATTTTTTGAATCAAGGCTTCCTTTTTTTCCTGATTCTCATGGAGCTCGGCCTTCAGCTCAGAAACGAAGGCTTTTCGCTTATCATATACCTTATCCGAAGCAGCTTTAAAACGTTGCCAGAGCTCTTCTTGAACCTCCTGAGGCACAGGCCCCATGTGCTTAAACTCATGATGAAGATCATTCAAGGTTTTGATCGCCTCTCGCAAATTTTCTACTTGTTCCAGCGCTTCGGCCTTCGCACATAATTCTAATTTAGCCTCATAGTTTTTCTTCCTATCTAGCTCCTTCAATTCGAAGTAGATGCTACGCTGATCGTAGAAACGATGGATTAGTGCATTATAATTAGCCCAAAGAGTTTTTGAATTCTGTGAAGGCACTTCGCCTAAATCTTTCCATTTCTGCTGAATCGTTTTAAAATGGTTGAAGCTTGAATTCGACTCCTCCGAGTCCATAAACTCCCTTAATTCCACCAAAATATCTTCAGCCTGAACAAGATTCTTAGATCGTTCTTTATCTTGCTCCTTAAATTTTTTAGATTTCTTATCCTTTATGAGCTTATAATTAGCATCAAAGCGTAATTCAAGCTCATCTTTAACTAATTGAAAATCATCTTCCGACCCTCCCTCTGCAACAAATTTTTCCAGTGCTGCCTTTCTATCTTTGGAACGAATCTCGTTAAAAAGGGGTGCTATCTTTTGTAATACCTTATCCGCTTTAAATGGGTTCTCGGTTTTACCTAATTTCTTAACTACCTCTACTAATTCTTCTTTAGAATACGTGGTAAAGTCAACATCGTTAAATTCATCACCTGATTCAGGGGTTTCTTCCTTCGCAGCTTCTTTTGGCTCTACTTCAGCCTCTGCCGCCACAGCAGCAGGTTTTTGTTCAGATTTTGGATCTTCTACCGTTGCTTCTTTGGGCTCCTCTTTCTTTTCAGAATCTTCTTCAGCCTTAGGTTCCTTTTGCGCACCCTTAACAGGATCTAGCTTATCAAGTCTTGGTTCAGGTGTATCTACCTCCTCATCCTTGGATTTTTCTTGCTTTGGATGATCTGTACTGGACTCAACTCCCTTTTCTGGCTCTACCTCACCTTTAGGGGCTTTTTGCTGGCCCTCAGCAAGATCTAGCTTATCCGGTTCTGGTTCTGGTGTATCGATAACCTCCTCCCCAGACTCCGCTTCCTTTGGAAGGTCATTCCCTGGTGATTCCGGAACCGATTTTTCAGATAAATCGACAGGTTCCTCATTAGCTTTATCGCCAGTTTCTTCTGTTGCAGTTGCTACCTCAGCGGGTTTATCAACTGCTTCTTTGCTTTCATTTTCCGCTAAAGAGCTCTCCTCCTTGCTTGT